>DUKA01000111.1 GCA_013329615.1 Candidatus Bathyarchaeota archaeon | reverse complement strand
GTGGAAGGCGCGCGTCATGCCGTCGAGGTGGTCCCACGTGTCCACCATGTAGCGTGCGACGTCCCACGCGTCATCGAACCTGACAGCGTAGCGGTTTCTGACCGTACCCGGTTCGCACTCGCCGCCGCAGCAGCACTTGCGCTGGTCCCAGTGTCTTACCCGGTTGGGGAAGTGCCACGCGAGTATGAAGCGGTACTGTTTCTCCTCGCCAGGCTCGATCTTCTCGGTGGCGGCGACGCTCGCGGTGTCGGTCTTACCCTCGTCGCTGGGCGCCGTGTAACCGTGTGGTGTGAGCGCCCCATCCTGAAGGTCGTCCCAGAACTCGCGTAGGGCGTCCCACCAGCCGCTCCTGAGCCAGTGGGGCTTGGCGGTCGCCCGCTTGTTTGTCGTGGCGAGTGCGAGACTTCCATGCAGCGTATCGCTGTCGGGGTGCTTCCCCGAGTGGAGGTAAACGCCGGAGATGCTTTGTTCCTTGCGCGCCTCGTTGACATTGCCTCCGAAGCCGCCGGTCTTTAGGGCGCCGAACTGATCGACACCTGTGAAGCCGACGAGGTTGGTTATACTGCCTACGATCGTGGCCTCGATTGGTTCCACGCCGGTGTTCTTGACGGTGTATGTGAGGGCGGCGGCGGGGAGGCCGGAGTCGTCGGGCTCATGGGGGATGAGAGGCGTGTATGCCTCAAACGTCACATCGATTGGCAGCTCATCGTCATGGAGGGTGACCCAGCAGAGAGGGTACTCGCCGCTTAGGCTGCTGTGGGCGAATCGAGGTAGCCCCGCGGTGGTGCTGGGGTGGAAGCCGTGGCTCTCCGCGTACGGGGGCACGAGGCGGCCCTCAAGCACGCGCGTCTCGACCTTCTCGCCCTGCTTGACGGCGATGCTGAAGAAGCCGTATGGCATCCTCTGCCCCTTCCCGGACCTATTGAATATCTCCCAGTCGCGCAGCTCCCCCCGGGAGCCTACGCTGACGTTGCCGGTGCCTATGCCTCCGAGGAGGAACGCGGCCTGCGTCGCCTCGGGGCCGTAGCTGCACTGGGAGCCCGTCTCCCTCAGCTTCTTCTTGGGGTATGGTAGCCTCGCCATTTGACCACTGGTGAATGTTCCGCCGAATGTTTAGAAAACACTTGCCGTTCTTAGCAGTATGTTAGGAACTGCGTTGTGATTTTTCCTCGGCTTCGAGACGTTTTACCTCCACTTCTAACGCTTCGCGGGCGACTTTACTGGCATTTATCCGATATTTCTTCAAATCCGCTTTCATCTCAAGAGATACCTGAACGTTTATTCTACCCATTTCGGTTATACACGTTAGAAATTCTATACTATTATTTTGTGTGTTACCGTCAGAGCTGTTAAGGGCGCTCGGGGTGATATGTAGGCATGGTTAAGCCGGATTGGTCTGGGGTCTTCCCAGCGCTATGTACTGTGACCGACGCGAAGGGCAACCTCGACGTGGCGGGCATGCGGGCGCAGGTGGATGCGAACATCGAGTGGGGGGCAGATGGTGTCTGCCCGGGGATAATCGCTGGCGAGTTCTTCAAGTTCAGCGAGGACGAGAGGATGGATATCCTCGACGCGACGGTCGAGGCGGCCGATGGGCGGGTACCAGTGCTGTATGGTGTGAGCCACAGCGGCACCGAGCTGGCGATCCGCTTGGCGAAGCACGCCGAGGACAGGGGCGCCGACGGCATCATCGCCATGACCCCCTACTTCAGCCACACACCGAGCAAGGCCATAGTGTTGAAGCACATAGGCGACATCTGCGCCGCCACGGAGCTACCCGTCATGCTCCAAGACGCCGAGGACGCCACGGGGATACACATCTGCCCCACCACATACATCGACCTCGCCGACGAGCACAGCAACCTCGCCTCGATCAAGCTCGAGGGACCCGGCACGCTCGACAAGCTCAGAGACATAAACCGCCTGATGCCGGGGCGAGTCTCCGTCTTCGGCGGCATGGCAGCCAAGCTCATACTGCAGGAGGCGGCGCTCGGCGCCGATGGTACCATCCCGAGCGGGTGCCTCACGGACATCATAGTCGACATCTGGGCGAAGGCCAAGAAGGGCGACGTGAAGGGGGCAGAGAAAGCGTACGCTCGCTACAAGCCGTGGGTCGACCTATTCCACGGCAGTCCCGGGGCCACCGCCGAGATAGAAAAGGAGACCCTGAAACACCGCGGCGTGATCAAGACCGCCACCAGCAGAAGCCCCAAGATACCCCTCACAGACGAGGGACGCACCCGTCTTTCCCAGATACTAGTGGACCTCAAACTCAAACCAGAATAAAACAAGGGATAACTGAAATTATAAGATAAAAATACAAATCGTAAACGTTTTATGTGATATGGATTTAAGATCCATTAAGAAAGGTGTTAATTTTGAAAAAATTCTGGGTCATCCTAGCCATACTCATTGTTTCTTCAACACTCATCCCAACAGCTTCAGCTGGAACCCCGCCAATCGCCGAGGCGGGGTCCAACCAGAGTGTCGAGGAGGGTGCAAGCGTCATCCTCAACGCAGCTGGCTCCAAGGGATCCGCGGTTGGAAAGACGGGTCCGTTCAAGATCCTCTGGTACGACGACTATGAGGAAAATTTCTATTCGGGCTCCATTAGGGAGTACCTCGTATCTAAGGGGCACACCGTAACCTACTTTGCGGACGGCGCCTCGGGGTACCTCAATCTCAACAACTACATGACCTACGACGTCGTCGTTGCCGAACACACGTGCGGTCCGAACACAATCGCCTACCTGAGCCAATGGTTCGAGGCGGGCAAGGGCTACGTCGTCCTCGAAAACTATGCCATGTATACTGATCCCACCGACGCCTACATCAAAACGCTTCTAGGGGTCGACAACAACGGCTTGAACCCCAGCTACCCTGGTACATGGACAGAGTCACAACTCTACTTCAAAGACCCAAGCCATCCAATAGCAAATTACCCGAACACATTCAATATCAAGGGAATAACGTGTAGTTTGCAGTCGCGCAACCGCGTCGTCATCACCGGTGGTACAAACGTCGTCGAGTATGCCCCCGGACTCGCCGCCCTGCAGGTCAGAGAGAATGTCGAGGGCACTGGTAAAGTGGCCTATTTCGGCGCCAACTTCCACAACGCAGAGAGGACAGACCCAGAGACGAGGATGCTCGTCGAGAACATGATCTACTGGGCGGCGGGTGCCTCATCGTCGAGCCCCATCGTGCAGTACGAGTGGGACCTGACAAGCGACGGCGTATACGACTATAGTGAGACCCCAGTGAGTGCACCGGACGGCGCCTTCGACGGAAGGACGACAGCGGCGTATGGGGATAACGGTGTCAACACCGTCACCCTCAGGATAACCGACGCAACGGGGGCTAAGGCGACGGATACATGCGTCATCACGGTAACAAACGCGTGGCCCACCCTCAACATGGGCACTGGCCCGACAGTCGACGAGGGAACAGAGGTCACCTATATTGGGACATTCACGGACCCCGGTTGGCTCGACACCCACACAGCCACATGGAACTGGGGCGACGGGACGCCAGCAGAGGCCGCGACGATAGCCGAGGAGAACCTTCAGCCCCTCTCCTCGGGCTCTGCAACAGGTATCCACGTCTATACCAACGAGGGTAACTATGCCCAGGTGTTGACACTCCGCGACAAAGATGGCGCGGAGAGGATCTGGGCTAGGACGGTCACCGTCAGGAACCTGCCCCCGGTGGCGGAAGCCGGAGAGGACGTGACCAGCGTTGAGGGTAAGCCTGTTGCC
>DUKA01000191.1 GCA_013329615.1 Candidatus Bathyarchaeota archaeon | reverse complement strand
GCTCATACGCCCACATCGAGGCCGTCTCAACCCCCCTCAAATACGGGAACAGCCAAGCCGTCCTCCACGTCCTCCACGATATCACACAGCGTCGCTCATACGAGGAACGCCTCCAAAACCTGCACGAGTACGCCCAGAACCTTGCGGCGGCGACGACGATAGAGGAGTCAGCAAGAGTTGTGGGCGAGGCCGTTCAGGGGATGCTCGAGACGAGCTTCGGCAGCATAGGAATCGTCGTGGGAGATATTCTCCGATTCGTACACGTTTACGGCGTCGATTGGAATGAGGGGGGAGAGATGACCATCAACGGCCCCGGCATCACAACCCGAGCAGTACGAACCGGCGAAGTCCAACTCATCAACGACGTCAAAAAAGATGAAGACTTCTATCTTGTTGAGAGCCGAATCTACACCTCGAGATCAGAAGTTGCCGTCCCAATCAAAGTAGACGGCGAGGTCGTCGCGGTCCTCAACGTAGAGAGTCCCCGAGTCGAGGCGTATACTCGGGGTGATGTCAGAGTTTTAGAGATGCTGGGAAACCACTTCGCAACCGCAATTCAACGCATTCGAAACGCCGAATCCCTCAAAGAGTCAGAACAGAGCTACCGAAATCTCTACGACAGCGTCAACGACGCCATATACATCCACGATTTCGATGGCAAATTCCTGAACGTAAACCAAGTTGCCGAGAAGATCCTAGGATATACGCGAGACGAGCTTCTCAGCATGAACCTAACCGTCATCGACTCTGAATCCGATCAGGCCATGATCAAGACGAGGATGGGGGAGCTAAAGAAAAAAGGGCACTACATATTCGAAGCGACCCACATCTCGAGTAATGGAACACGGATCTATGACGAAGTTAACGCAAGAATCATCGATTATGAGGGAAAACCCGCCGTCCTCAGCGCCTGCCGAAACATTACAGAACGCAGACGATACATCAATCAGCTACACGGGCTTCACGAGTACGCGATAAAGCTTGGGCAGGCCCCCGACATACATTCTGTATATAATATCACCTTCAATGAGATGGAAAAAACCATCCCATGCCGGCGATGCGGCGTCCTCGTCGTTGAAGGTGACATGTTAACTGATCTCTATCTGAGTGGCGTCAAACAAGATGTCAAGTGGAAGCTCCCTCTTAATGGTAAGGGCATCGTAGTGAGAGCCGCAAGGAGTGGGGAGACCGTCTGCGTCCACGACGTAAAGGAAGACCCAGACTATATTGAGGCGGCACCCGACGTAAACATCAGATCAGAGCTGGCAGTGCCCGTGAAGGTACGCGGCAAAGTCGTCGCCGTGCTGAACGTGGAACGAACCGAGGTCGCCTCCTTCTCCGAGGCTGAAAAGGGGCTGCTGGAGATATTAGCCAACCACACCGCCACAGCCCTCATTCGACTGGAGCAACTCAACGAGTTAACCGACCATGAAAAGCGCCTGCTCGCCCTTAACAAATGCGCCTCGGAACTCGCGGCAACAGAAACCCTCGATAGCGTCTGGGACGTTGCACTAAGCCTCATCGAGCGCGAGTTGAAATACGACTTCGCCGGTATAGGCGTCGTCTCGGAAAAGTATGTAGAATACATCCGTTATCTAGGCGTGTCCCCCCTCAAGATTTTCCGCCTCCCACTCGACGGCTCAAGCATCACCATACGCACCATACGCACCGGAAAAACCCAGCTTGTAAACGACGTCGTCAACGACACGGATTACGTCGTCTTCGATGCGGGAGACTCCGGTCCCTTAAGCACACGCTCAGAACTCGTTGTGCCGATAAGAGTGAGCGAAAAACCATACGCTGTAATAAACATCGAAAGTAGACAACCGAATACCTTCAACGAAAACGACCGATCACTGCTAGAGATACTGGCAAAACACGTCGAGGAGGCCGTCAACCGCCTCGAATACGTCGAGGAGCTCCAATTCGAGGAGCAACAGATGGCCAGCCTCCACCAGTTCACGAATAGATTGGCCGAGGCCAAAACATTCAACGATGCGGGCGCCATCGCCGCGGACTCCCTGAGGGTGCTTCTAAGCACAACGAACGGCAGCCTCAGCTTCGTCGAGGATGGAGCCCTCCACCACCGATACGTGTATGGCGTGGAACTGGAGGAAGAGTACGTGCAGCCGCTAACCGGCCCCGGCATCACCGTAAAGGCCGCCGTCACCGGGGAACCTCAGCTCATACGCGACGTGACAAACGACCCGAGTTTCCAGATGCCCGAAGGCATCGAAGTAAAGATTCGATCCGAGCTCGCCGTTCCCGTGAAACTCGAGGGGCGCGTCATTGCGGTGATCAACGCCGAGAGCCCAACAGTCGACGCCTTCACGATCCGCGATCAGAACCTCCTAGAGATTCTGGCCATGCACCTCAACTCGGCGTTCACCCGCATCAAAGACAATGAGTCCAAGGAGAGATACAGAAGCCGCCTCGAGGCCTTGAATAGACTCGTACCACAACTAGACACGGCCCAGTCAACGACCGAGGTCGCGATCATCGCCAAAGACCTGATACAGAGCTTATCATCATCGGAGCATGCCCGTATCGCCCTAGTAGAAGGCGACGAATTAGTGGCTGTACAATTACCCGGACACCCTCAAAAGATTACACGTCTCCCAATAAATGGTAAGGGACTCACAGTCAAGGCGGCAAAGGAGGGGAAAATCATCTATGTTGAGGACACCGAGAGAGAAAATAACTTCCTCAAGGGACATCTCGACACACAATCGGAGCTAGTCGTACCCCTCTTCGTCGGGAACAAGGTGATCGGTGTCCTCAACATCGAGTCGACGCGTAAGAACGCCTTCAGCCCAGACGACATAAAGCTCGCCGAGACGGTCGGGCTGCACCTCGCCTCGACCCTAGAACGGCTCCACCGAGACGCTGAGAGGCTCGAAGCACAGCTACAGCTACAGAGGAAGGAATACGAGGCCGAGCAGGCGAGGGAGCTGGAGCGGATGAAGACCCGCTTCATATCCACCGCCACACACGAGATCAGGACCCCCCTCACGTCGATAAAGGGATACATCGAGCTAATACAGGGCGAGCTAAAGACCGGCGACGTCGAGAAGACGAAGAAGTACTTCGACGTGGTGGAGCGCAACGTGGACCGACTCGTTCACCTCACCGACGACCTCCTCGACACACAGAGGATCGACGAGGACCGCATGACCCTCAACCGAACCACCTTCAAGACGATAGGCATGCTGAAAGACCTCATCGCCGAGATGGCCCCGTTGCTATCGCGGCGGAACCAGACGCTCGCCATATCAAAGACAAGGGAGGGGGACATCCGCGGAGACAGGAGCCGATTGATGCAGGTGCTCGTCAACCTAGTCACCAACGCCTCCAAGTTCTCCCCCGAGGGGGCGGAAATACACATGTCCGTCGAGAAGCGCGACGATGAGGTGACCTTCCGGGTCATGGACCCAGGCATAGGCCTCATCCCGGAGGACATGCCAAAGCTCTTCAAACCGTTCCCCGCAATACGTGTAGAGGGAAACCCCGAGGGCACAGGCCTAGGACTCAGCATCTGCAGGGGCATAATCGAGCTACACGGCGGAAGGATCTGGGCGGAGTCCCCCGGCCGAAACAAGGGCTCCACATTCAGCTTCACTATACCGGAGGCGAAAAAATGAGAGAAAAAGTATTGATAGTAGACGACGAACCCGACATACTCGACCTAGCTAGGATAGCCATAGAGGCAGGGGGATACAACGTCTTGACGGCGACCTCGGCGGAGCAGGCGCTCCC
>DUKA01000141.1 GCA_013329615.1 Candidatus Bathyarchaeota archaeon | reverse complement strand
AGGCGCCGAGGCCGTCGCAGTAGACGTCGCTGACGAGCCTCGCCTTGCCGTCGATTATCTTCAACGCGCCTTCGGCGCATCGGGGGACGCATTGGCCGCAGCCGTTGCACTTCTCCTCGTCTATCTGGACGATCGTCCTCTTGACCATTACCTTGGTTTGAGAGACGGGAAAATATAGACCCTTCCGGCTAGTGGCCGAGGGCTATGGAGCGGCGGAAGAGGTCGACGCCTCCGCGTAGTCGCTCGTCCTCGATGAGTATGGCTGATGGGCGGGCGAAGTGGCTGAGGCCGGGTCCCTCCTCGACGACCTTCACTCTGTGCCCCCTCTTGGCGAGGTCGTCGATCACCCTCTGCGGTATCCTATTGTCGATCAGTGTGTCGAGTCCGCTCGCGTCTACAGTGGGGGTGGAAATGGCGTCCTGCGGACCCATGCCGAACTCCAGCATGTTGAGGACCACCTGCAGGTTCCTCTCGATTATGCGGCGACTCCCCGGCGCACCTTCGATGAGGAAGGGTCGACCGTCCCTGAGGATAATGATGGGTCCCATGTTCATGACGGGTCTCTTCCACGGGGCGACGCTGTTGGGGTAGCCGGGGGCGGGGACGAACCATCCCATGGCGGCGGTGAGGTAGAGGCCGGTCCCCGGGGGGACGACTCCGGCTTGGAAGCCGGGTGTGTGAGTGCAGGCGACGGCGTTGCCCTCGGCGTCGACGGCGTTGAAGTGACTCGTCTCACCCATCGCGGGACCCCGCGACGAGGCGGTTCCCGTCTTCGGCCTCGTCCTGCCCTCATGCACCCACGGGTCATGTGCTGGGACACCAAGGTAACTGATCCACGGCTCGGCACCCGTCGTTGGGAAGGACGCCCGCCCCGAGACGAGGCCTCGAATTTGCTCGGCGTATGAGTCGCTGAGAAGCCCCGAGAGAGGTACATCGGCATGCTCCCAGTCTCCGAGTAGGCTGTACCTATCGGCGAAGGCGTGGCGTGACGCCTCGACGAGTGTGTGGAGGTACTCGCCCGAGTTGTGTCCCATCGAGGCGAGGTCGTAGCCCTCCAGCAGTTTCATGGTCTCCAGTATGGTGACGCCTCCGCTCGGCGTGGATGTGGTGGCGACTTCGAGGCCGCGGTAGTCGATTTTGATGGGTTGCCCGACGATGGGCTCGTAATCGGCGAGGTCCTCCGCGGTCATAACGCCCCCAGCGGCTCGTACGGTTTCCTCGACCTTCTCGGCAACCTCGCCCGAGTAGACGGCGTCGCGCCCCTCCTCGGCTATCTTGGCGAGCAGCCGCGCCAGATCGCGCTGGACTATATTTGTGCCGGGGGCTGCTGGGAATCCTCCGGGGAGCCACACGTCGTCGATGGCGGGGCACCTCTGGCTCTCCCTCGCGAGGGCGGCGAGGACGATTGACTGATCCCAGCCGAGCATAAAGCCCTCGGCGGCGAGCCTGCGCGCTGGCTCAACCACGTCCTTCAGCGACAGAACGCCGTAGAGTTCGTGTGCCTTCAGGAATCCGGCGCATGTGGCGGGGATGGTGAGCGCCTTTCCGCCGACGCTGTTGGCGTTGCCCTCGACCTCGAACACCTTCGTCCCGCCGGCCGCGGCGCCTCCGATGACCTTGAACATCTCGGGCCCAGCGGCACGGGGCGCACGCGTGTTGAAGTCTATGGAGACGATCCGGTTCTCCTCGGCGCTGAAGGCAACCATGAAGCCGAGGCCGCCTAGCCCAGCGAGGTACGGCTCCAAGACGGTATTACAGAAGCCCATGGCTACGCCAGCGTCGAAGGCGTTGCCGCCGTCCTTGAGTATCTTCAGCCCGGCCTCGGCGGAGGGCGGCGTAGACGCCGTGACCATCCCGAGCTCGGAGACGACCTCCTCCTTCACGAAACGCAGGGAGCCCATACGTGATCGTGGCAGCGGGGAGGGAAGAAACTTGCCCACTTTCACGCGCGCCAGCGCGGCCTCCAGTGCGCCACCCCGTGAAAAAAGGGTTACACCAAATAACCATTTTTCTTGCCCCATTAACCCAACGGGACTGGGAAACGTCCCCGATTGTATGCCGATCTAAGCAAAAGGAGCACAAATTCGCCACTATCGTTAACGCCAAACCTAGACAGATTCATAACCGCCCAAGTGTCCACATAGCCCAATATGGAGAAGACGATAGCAAGCAAACTCCTCCACCAGGGAAGAAAATTCAGCTTCAAGACGGACGAGGTAGAGCTACCCAACGGGAAGACCATAACGCGCGACGTCGTGGAGCACCCCGGCGCCGTCGCCATAGTACCCATACTCGACGACGGGCGCATACTACTCGTCAAGCAGTACAGGTACGCGACTGGAAAGGAGTTGCTGGAGCTACCAGCGGGAACCCTAGAGAAGGGGGAGGCCCCCGACACGTGCGCCCGGAGGGAGCTCAAGGAGGAGACGGGCTACACCGCCGGCTCCATGAAGAAGATACTCACCATGTACATGGCCCCCGGTTACAGCAGCGAGGTCATACACCTCTATTTCGCCACAGCCATCAAGGCGGGGGAGAAACACACCGAGGAGGACGAGGACATAACCACCGAAGCATACGGACCAGACGAACTCCTCGAAATGATGGAGAAGAACACCATCGAGGACGCGAAGACCGTCGCCGGCGTCCTCAGTTACCTCACGCGTTCCTGAACGTCCTGTAGATGAGGAGTGTGAGGAGTAGGAGCGCCGCAGAGACGACGGCGTTCGACCAGAACGCGACCACGACCCCGTACCCGTCGGTCAGCCAGCCCAACACTGCGGCGGCTATCGAGCCGACTCCGAAGCTGAAGAAGAACATGACCCCGAAGCTGAGTCCCATCAGGCTCCGCGGTGTCACCCTGCTTATCAGGTTCGTCATCGAGGGCTGGTGGGCGAAGACAGCCACGCCGTAGATGAAGGTGAAGGCGACCACGGACACATAGCTGGTTGGGAAAAGGAGTAGGATAAGCAGAGAAGCGAACACGAAGGCGACCGAACCGAGGACAAGCTTCGTCGGCCCCAGCTTGTCGGAGCCCCTCCCACCGATGAGCTGCCCGGCGATTCCGAAGAAGAGGATGAGGGAGCTGCCTATGGCGGCGAACTCGCCAGTGTACCCCTCGCCTAGGCGCAGGTACGTGGGAAAGTAGACCTCCACGCCCCTGAAGATGAAGCCGACGAAGGCGTTGAAGAGGAGGAGCTGCCAGAGGTTGGGTATCTTAAGAAACTCCCTGATCTCCAGCTTCTTCATCCCCGTCGGCGCGTCTTCGGCTATCACTATCTTGTTCATGAGGAGGGCGGTGGCGATGCTGAGGACGCCGAAGAAGATGAAGCTCAGCCTCCAGTCGAACGTGACGCCGAGCAGGAAGGCGACTGTCGGGGTCAACACCTGCCCCGCGTTACCAGCCGCGTTGTGAATCCCCATCGCGTTCCCAGGCGCCTTCGGGAAAGCCTGCGCGATCAGCTTGTTCGCCGTCGGGTGATAGAAACTCGCCCAAAGCGCCATCAGAAACATCGCTGCAGAGAACACATAGACCTCGGTGCAGATCAGGAAGAGCAGGCTCGACAAACCAGCGAGCCCGACGCTGATCCTCGCCACCTTTACGCTCCCGATCATGTCCGAGAGCGGTCCACCGGCGAGCGCCCCCGTCCCGTAGATTAAGAAGGTGACCGTCGCGACGAACCCAAG
>DUKA01000180.1 GCA_013329615.1 Candidatus Bathyarchaeota archaeon | reverse complement strand
TTGAAGGGGACTTCCGTCTCCTTGCCGCAGTCGGAGCACGTTACCTTGTGCATTTCGCGCGGACCACTGTTGAAGCTACGCCTTTCTCTATAACCCATTTCATTCACTCCTTGTTCCGTATACCGGCCACCGGTTAGGGTAACCCATATACTGGTATGCGGTCGCGCTCCTCGGTTTTAAAGGTATGTATTGGTTAAAGCGGGGTAATTCAGCCCTACTTGCTCTTTAGGACCCTGTTAACGATGCGTTTTAGGCCCTCGTAGTCGGCGTGCAGGAAGTCGGCGTCGCTCAGTCCCTCAAGCTCGGTAGGTGTGACGCCCTTCGCCTTTGCCTGCTTGAGCCTCATCCTGAGGCGCGCGGCCTGGGCTATGATCTTCCGGCGCTCCACGTTCTCCGGCGGGTCCTGCACGAGTTCGCTCATGAGGTAGGCTTCCTCGCGTGTGCCGATGGGGGTTACGTATGAGGCGTCGTCGGGGATGCCCGCGAAGGTTGGGTTGTGTGGCTCCTGTTGGTACCAGTAAGCGAGGCTGGAGTAGTCCTGCTGGAGCATGTTGCAGTTGCCGTGCTCTATCTGGACGCTGATGTTCTTCGTGAATGGTATGGGGTCGGGTATGTGTAGCCTGTAGGCGCAGTATTTGCTGTGCATCTTGTCGCCGACGGTTAGGCCGTGGAATGGGGCGCTGAAGGGACCGTTCTCCCAGTACCAGCCGCCCTGGAAGTAGTCCTCGGTGCCTGTGCCCTTGATGCTTGGCTCCTTCTCGCCGTCTACCCAGATCATCTCGTCTCCCTCGAGCATCTGGCGGCTGCCCTTGTCGTACTCCTGCATGCTGAGGACTACTCCACAGTAGTGGCCGCGTCCCTTTGCTTCGAGGATGGTGTAGTTTTTGTCCTGTGTTGTGGGGTTTTCGCGCCTCCACTTGGCGTGGAAGCGTGGCGTGTCCCGGGGCACGTCCGTCTCGTGTATCTGTATGCCGAAGTAGAGGTGGGAGACGTCGACGTCGCCTATGTTGCGTGCCTCGAAGCGGGCGCCCTTGGTGAATGGCATGGGCCAGTAGCTGTAGAATCCGCCGCTGGTTACGCCCTGTATCATGCTCGTGGTCTGGGCGTACTCCGCGAATCCTACGCCGAAGAAGTCGCCGAAGGGCGTCTCGACGCTTGGGTTCTCCTCGCCGTCCCAGTAGAAGCGGAGTATGAGTTTTCGGTAGATGTCCTTGTCGGGGCACATGACCGTGTACCACATGCGGCTGACCCAGCCTGGGCCGTCAACCCTGCCGAGTTGCACCGTCTTGCCCGCGGGCACGGATACGAAGTCGAGGTTGCCACCCGAGGCGTCGCTGCTGGACAGTTGCCGCGTCTTCCACTTCTTGAGGGAGGGGAGGTCGGATGCGCTGAGGCCGCCTATGCCTGAGAACATGGTGGAGGATAGCGGCATGGTGTAATTGAAGTTTTAGCGGTTCCCCTGCTCGCGCATCAAGCGGAGTGCCTGTTCGCGTGTGGGGATGGGGGCGACCGCTCCGAGCCCCGTGGCCGTGAGGGCGCCGACGGCGTTGGCGAAGGATGCTGCCCGTCTAACTTCCCACCCCTCCAGAGTGGCGAGGACGAATGCGCCGTCGAAGGCGTCCCCCGACCCCGTCGTGTCCAACACATCGACCTTGAATCCGGGGTTCGTGAAGACATCGCCACAGCTCGATACAAGGCACCCCGCGCCGCCGTGCTTGACGACGACCGTGCCCACGCCGAGGCTGCGCAGCTTCTCCGCTGCCTTCATGGGCTCCTCGATGCCGTAGAGGGTCTTCACGTCCTCCATGCTCGTGAAGACGATGTCGCTGAGGGAGAATGCCTCCTCGCAGCTGCGCTTGGCGAGGGGGGTGGGCCAGAGCTTGGGTCTCATGTTTATGTCGAAGCTGACGAGTGCGCCCTTGCCCTTCGTCTCCTTCATGGCGAGCAGCGACGCTTCTCTCAGGGATTCGCTGACGGCGAGGGTTATGCCGCTGTTGTGAAGCGCCTTTGCGCCCGCGAGGTATTCGTGGTCGAGGTCGTCGGGCGTGTACCTGCTGGCGGCTGCGCCGGCGCGGTAGTATGTGAAATCGTGTCCCCCGCCGCCCATGAGGCTGATGAAGTAGACGGCGGTGAAGCCGGTGGGCTCGACGGAAACGCGGCTCGCGTCGACCCCCTCCCTCTTCCATAGGTCGAGGAAGCTCTTGCCGAATGAGTCGCCTCCGAGGCGGCAGATGTAGCCCGCGTGTCCGCCGAGGCGCGCGACGGCGACTATGAAGTTGCTGGTGTCTCCGCCCCAGCCCCTGACGAATCGCGTCACCTCGCCGAGGTGCCCCACGTCGGATGCGCAGAACTCCGCCATCGGCTCGCCGATGCTGAGGATCTCAGGAGTGCCCATCAGATGGGATCACCCGATCCCCCGGATAAGCCTTGGGTGAGGCTTATTACCGCAGGGGAAGAGGATCAGGGGACACAGCGTGAAGATCGAGGGAATAATAACGGCCTTCGTCACCCCCTTCGACGCCTCAGGGGAGTCGACTGCGGGAACCCACGCGCGCCGCTGAGGGCTATGAACGCCAAGGAAGCGCAGACCCTAAAGGAACAGTTGGAGAAACTCAGCTTCCTCTAGGCGTCAATTCCCCAGATTCATACCTAAAACCGTAGAATATTCCTAGCTACAATGCTTTTTATAGCCAGCGGGGCATATAGAATCATACCCCCGGGTCGAGCGGGTTCTTTGACTTGTATTCAGCCGAGTCTAAGGAAGGCCACGACAACAGGGGAGGTGAAACGTGACATGGATAAGCAGCAGGTAGTGTGTACGAAGTGCGGTAACAAGTTTGAGACAAACTCGCCGTTCCCGAAGACGACGTGCCCAGTATGCCACTTTAAGACGGATATCAAGCCCTTGATAAAGGCCTAGAAAAAGGGGCGCGGGCTACCCTCTTCGCCCGTTTTCAGTTTTTATATTACTCACTCGAAGCCGTGCCACATGCGCTCGAAGACGCGTACGGCTTCGTCCCTGTTCATGCTACGGGGGTTTATGGAGAGGAGCCTCCCTATCCTCATGGTCTCGTCTGCCATCTTGGGTATCTCGTCGTGCTTTATCTCAAGCTCCTCGAGGCTGAGCGGGATGCCTAGGTCGTGGTTGAGGCGCGCGACGGCGTTCACCGCCTCGTATGCGGCCTCGCGTGGACCCATGCCGCTCGTGTCCTCCCCGAGTGCCTCTGCCACGTCTGCGAGCCTCTCGGGTATGGCGAGCATGTTGTACTCCATGATGAAGGGCAGCGCCATGGCGCACGTGAAGCCGTGTGGCAGCGACTTCATGACGGCGAAGCCGTATGCGAGCGCGTGTCCGCCGCATGTGCTCGAGTTAGCGATGGATAATCCGCCGAGCATGCTGCCCATCGCCATGTGTGCGCGGGCCTCTATGTTACTGCCCTGAGCGTAGGCGAGGCGGAGGTTATCAGAGATGAGTCTCATCGATTGGAGGGCGACGGCGTCTGCGAACGTGTTGTTCTTCTGGCTCATGTACGCCTCGATCGCGTGGCTCAGGGCGTCCATGCCAGTGTTCGCGGTGACGCGCTGCGGCAGGCTCAGCGTGAGGGCCGGGTCGACGAGCGCCGTGTCCGGCATTATGAAGGGGTGGGTTATGCCCGTCTTCATCTCCTTGTGGGTGACGACGAGGGTCGCCGTGGCCTCGCTGCCCGTTCCGCTT
>DUKA01000099.1 GCA_013329615.1 Candidatus Bathyarchaeota archaeon | reverse complement strand
ACACTCGGATTGGATACACCTCATCCTCAACTGCTTCGCCCTCTGGGGCGTCGGGACGATCATGGAGAGGGAGATAGGCTCGCTCCGCTTCGGGGTAGTCTTCCTATCCTCTAGCATCGTGGCGGGGCTCCAACACGTCCTATTGAATCCGGCGTCTACGACATTCTTTGTGGGGGCATCGGGGGCGGTATTCGGCATCCTCGCGACGCTCTTCCTACTTGCCCCATTCAAGCGCACATCTCTCTTCGTTGTTCCTTTGCCTGCTGTGCTCGTAGGAGCGTTGATAGCCTCGATAGAGTTGGCGAGCGTCGCCTGGGCGAACGGGGGCATACTTCCCAACGATGTTCAGATCGCCGGGTTCGCCATGGGTGCAATACTCTCGTTTTGGATCGATACAAAGAAGGCGATAAAGGGACTCGCAATAGGGGCAGGCGTCGTTATAATAGTCTACTTGTTTGGCGTCTTCTTCAACCTCATCTGAGGGAGAGGAGCGCCTCTGGCAGTTCGCGCATCGACTTTATGACGGCGTCGGGCTTCGCCGCCTCCATTGCCTCCTTCCGTGTGAAGTAGACGGGTATCGCTACGGTTTTGGCTCCGGCGGCTTTCCCTGCGAGTATGTCGTTGTGGCTGTCACCGATCATTACGCCCTCACTGGGTGCCACTTCCATTTCGTTGAAACATGCCAGAACCTGATCGGGGTGCGGCTTCATCATGAGACTGGGGGTCCTGCCAATGACGGAGTCGAAGTGGTTTAATATTCCGAGTTTCTCAAGTACCCGCTTGGCGACGGTGCCCGAGTTTGATGTGCATACGCCCATCTTGATGCGTCGTGTCTTCAGCCAGTCGAGTGTNNAGGACCGACCAGATGCCTTCTCGTACCCCCCTCATCTCGTCGGCAGGTTTTCTAGTAGAGAGCCGCGTGTCCATCTCGTGCATCAGGTTGAATAGCCCCTTCGAGGTGCAGCTGGCGAGGTCCTTCTCGCTGCAACCGCACGCGCGGTATGCCTCGACGACTTCGCCTTGCGCCTCTCTCCACCGGACGTGCTCGCCTAGGTCGACGAGCGTGGCGTCGAGGTCGAATACGACTCCCCTTATGGTTATCGAGGTCAAGGCTGACACGGATGGGTGTCCGTGGGTATTTATGTTGTGGTGGAGCCCCGGGCGGGATTTGGACCCGCGATCTTTTGCTTACCAAGCAAACGCTTTGGCCAGGCTAAGCCACCGGGGCGAACAATCATAAGCACAGGGAGGATTAATTTTAAGGTTATCCCATGAGGACGGCGTCTTTATGAAAAGAAAAATCGTGAAAAACTGTTACTCCTTAACCAGTTTTACCGGTCATAAAATTTCCGATATTTCGGCCCCATTTCAGATATAAAGTAATAATAAGCGCTCGTTAAAACGCGCCATAAAACGCCTGTGAAAGTGAGCGAAAAGGATACCAAAGTAATTTCTGATAAACGCCATTATATTTATATACTAAGAAATTATATTATTTCCAAGGCGGATATACAGTGGCACAGGTTGATTACAAGCGAGCGATGGTCGAGCGCCTCGTGCAAACGACCCGGGACGAGGCGGCATACAGGAGGAGGAGCGTCGAGACCATCGACCCGATAATCAGAGCGGGTAGGAAGATGTATCCATACCTGTCTGAGCGTGAACTCATTGACTGCGCTTCGTCCGCCCTGCGCGTCATCCTCAGTAACAGGGGATCGGACCCGCGCCAGATGACTTTCATCTCTTACTGAGTTCCCTAACCTTCGCCATGTTCTCGGTGCCGCCGCGCCTCTCGTCCATGGGTACCTCCATTATCATGGGCCTCTTTGCGAGTTGGCTTGCGAGTATTCGGCGGAATCCTTCCTCCCCTATGTGCCCGAGACCGATGTGGTCGTGGTGGTCTACGCCCGAGGCGAGGACACCGACGGAGTCGTTGAGGTGGACGAGCTTGAGTTTGTTGAAGCATATGGTTTCCCTGATTTTGTGCAGGGTCTTTTTGAGCCCGTCCTCGGTGGTTAGGTTGTAGCCCGCGGCGAAGGCGTGGCACGTGTCGAGGCAGAAGCCGATCCGTGTGCCGCCGACCGCGTCTGCGATGTCGGATAGGTCACTGAACTTCGATCCTAGATGGTTGCCTGAGCTCGAGGCGTTCTCCAGCAGTATCATGAGGCCACCCTCGTCGACGGCTTTCCCCAGTGCCTCGATTAACTGAGTTCGCCCCTTTTCCACACCTGCGCCGACGTGGTTGCCGACGTGCGTTACGATGTATCGGATACCGAGTTCGCGGCACCTCTCAGTCTCCTCGATGAGGCTGTCCACTGACTTCTTGTAGATGGTTTCGTTGGGGCTGGCGAGGTTTGGGAGGTAGGGCATGTGGGAGACCACGAAGCCTATTCCTGATGACCTGTGCTTGCATCGAAAAGTCCTGACCTCCTCGGTGGTGAGCTCCTTCGACCTCCATGTCCTAGGGTTGCGCGTGAATATCTGGAACGCCGAGCAGCCCAGCTCCGTCGCCCTATCGAAGGACCGGTCTATAGAGCCGGATATAGAGACGTGGAAACCCAGTTTCACGCCTCAATAAAACGACTTCGGGGTATTAAAGGAAGAAAGGGGGTTTATGACGCTTTCTTGACCGCCTTCTCAAGGATGTCCATACCCGAGTCGAGTATGTCCTCCTCGATTGTGAGCGGTGGGTGGAGGCGTACGCAGTTGTTGTATAGCCCCGCCTTGAGGATCATCAGGCCGTTGCTGAGGCAGCCCTTGATGACCTTGCTGCTCACATCCGGGTTGGGTGTCTTGGACTTTTTATCCATGACGAACTCCATTGCGAGCATCGGGCCGAGGCCGCGGACGTCACCAATGATCTCGTACTTGTCCTTCAGCTCGTCTAGCCTGCCCCTGAGCACCTTACCCATCTTCGCCGACTTCTCGACGATCTTCTCCCTCTTTATGATCTCGAGGACCTTCAGGCCAGTGGCGCAGGCGATGGGGTTACCGCCGTATGTGCCGCCGAGGCTGCCGGGGTAGGTGTCCTTCATTAGCTCGTCCTTCGCGACGACGCAGCTGAGGGGTAAACCCGAGGCGATTGCCTTCGCCATCGTCATGATGTCGGGCTCAATGCCATAGTGCTCGATCGCCCACATCTTACCCGTGCGCCCGAAGCCGGTCTGGACCTCGTCGATGATCATCTTGATCCCGTGCGCGTCCGCGACCTTCTTCAGCTCCTTGAAGTACTCTGGCGGGGGCGCGATGAAGCCTCCCTCTCCCTGGACCGGCTCGGCGATTATCGCGCCGACGGTGGAGGGGTCGACCTGGGTCTTGAAGATGTTGTGCTCGATGTGTTCGATGCACGCGTAGCCGCAGCTCGGGTACTCGCAGTGGAATGGGCACCGGTAGCAGTAGGCATAGGGTGTGAAGTAGACACCGGGGACGAACGGGCCTAGGCCTACCTTGTATGGGTCCCACTTGCCCGTGAGCGTCATGGCCATGTATGTGCGGCCGTGGAAGCTGTTCTCGAAGCTCAGGATGTTCGGCCTCTTCGTGCCTTGGCGGATGAGCTTGATCGCGTTCTCGACGGCTTCACTGCCGCTGTTCACGAACATTGCTCTCTTCTTGTAGTTGCCGGGGGTGGCCTTCACCATCGCCTCCGCGAGCTTTACGTATGGTTCGTAGTTAACGACGTGTATGCAGCCGTGGATGAGCTTCCCCGCCTGTTCGCTAATCGTGTCGACGATCTCCTGCTTGCAGTGGCCTAGGCTGACTACGCCTATGCCGCTGGTGAAGTCGATCAGGGTGTTCCCGTCGACGTCTGTTACCAATGCGCCCTTTGATTCGGCTATACCGACGGGCTGGGTGAGGTAGACGCCCGGCGGTACGAACTCGTTCCTCTCGGCGAGGAGAGCCTTGCTCTTTGGTCCGGGTATCTCTGTGATTAGGTTAGGAACCTTCGCCTTCGGCATGTTCCATCGCCTATTCATCTCCTATTTCCCTAATAACGGTGGCGGTGTTGGCATATTAGGACGCTTTTCCTAACGCCCCGCGATACTTATGAAAAAGGATTATTAAAAGGGGTGTTTAGGCGACGCAGAGGGCGAGGACTGCCTTCTCGGTGTGCATCCTGTTCTCGCCCTCGTCGAAGACGACGCTGTGCGGCCCCTCGATGACCGAGTCAGTCATCTCCTCGCCGCGGTAGCCGGGTAGACAGTGCATGAAGATGGAGTCGGGCTTCGCCCACTTGATGGTCTCGTCGTTGATCTGGTACTTGGCGAAGGCGACCTTGCGCTGTTCGATGTCCTTGTGTCCCATGCTGTGGAAGGTGTTGGCGTAGACGACGTCGGCGCCCTTGAGCGCCTCTTCGAGGTCATCGGTGACGACCATCTGGGTATGGCCGATGCTTGCGTGCTCCTCGGCGAACTTCGTGATCTTGGGGTTGGGTGCCCAGCCCTTGGGGAGGGCGACGTAGCAGTCCATTCCTAGGAGGCTGCTGCAGGTCATGAGACTGTGGCAGACGTTCCAAGGGTCGCCGACGTAGGCGAGCTTGTTGCCCTTTATCTTGCCCTTGTGCTCGCGTATGGTGAGCATGTCGGCTAGTCCCTGGCAGGGGTGGACGAGGTCGGTGAGGGCGTTGATGACGGGGTTCTTCATGTACTTGGCATACTCGTCGACGATCTCCTGGCCGTACGTCCTGATGACTAGTGCGTCGCAGTACCTGTCGAGGATACGGGCGGTGTCCTTGATGGGCTCACCGCGTGCCAGCTGCATTGTATCGGGAGTGGCGTAGAAGCTCTGCATGCCAAGGTGGGCGATGCCTGCCTGGAAGCTGAAGCGTGTACGGGTACTGTTCTTCTCGAATACCATCGCGATGGTGCGCCCCTCTAGGTAGTTGTGGGGCTCCTTCATCATGCGCTTGTACTTGAGCTGCTGGGCTACGTCGAGCATGTAGTTGATCTCGACTGCCGAGTAGTCCATTAGGGTGAGGAAGTCCTTTCCGATGAAGCGATCCTTCATACTCATGACGGGTCGTGGTATATTCCATCTGGAACGTGTTTAACGTTAGCGGTCGCAGGTGGGGCGCGTGTGTGTTTTTTCGTTTCCTCCTCCGCCGCCGCCACGTTTTTGGCTGTTTGGGCTTGTTTTCGTGTTTGGGGCTTTTTTCTGGGTCCGTTGGCGGCGGCATGGTGGCGGAGGATCGTCGGTTCTACGCCGTGAGTCGAGGGTCTTCCAGTAGACAAGGCCGTCCTCGACGACTTCGAGCGTGCCGTGGTCGTACGGCTCGATCTATGGATACACGCCGTTCACGCCTCTGAGGCATAAGGCACATTCAAATAATTAATGGATCGAATCAATACTATGTCGCACCTCGAAGAAACCATCCTCAGGACGGAGTCCGGCATGGTTCTCTACCAGAAGGGGGAGAAGAAGTACCGCTTCAATCCTCCCGCGGGAACACTCATCCTCACCGACCAGCGCGTCATCTTCGCCCAGTCTGGCGGCGAGTTCGCCAAGCGAATAGTCGTCGGAGGCCTACTCGGCGGGATCGTCGGCAGCGAGGCGATGAGGATGACGACCAAGGTGAAGAAGGAGCAACTCGACGAGGCGCTCCAGAGGCCGGACAGCTTCGAGATGCACCTGCAGGACATCACGAATGTGGGTCAGAAGAGCGAGTTCGGGGCGAAGCTCCTCATGATAGACTCGCGAACGCCCGGCGCTGAGAAGGGG
>DUKA01000149.1 GCA_013329615.1 Candidatus Bathyarchaeota archaeon | reverse complement strand
CTGACGAGTATGGCGACGCCGGTTCCGAATATCATCGCGGAGGAAATGCCCTGCAGCGCCCTTAGCATTATTATCGTGGAGGATGAGGGGTAGACGCCGAGGAGCATGGCGGAGATCGAGAAGGCGAGTGTCCCGTACAGGAAGACCCGCCTCCTACCGTAGATGTCAGCGAGGCGCCCGAAGGGAACGAGGAACATCGCTGAGGCGAGCAAGTAGGCGAGGCTCGCCCAGCTCATAGTTATGGCGTCGAGTCCGAACTCCTTGCTGATGCTTGGGAGTGCTATGTTGAAGCTGCTGGAGGCGAAGGGCGTGAGGAAGGAGGTCATGACAACTACTATTACGACGACCCGCCTGTCCACGCCCTCCAAGAATACTCCCCCGTGATTCGCTTTTACCGAGAAAGAGGCTAGGGTATAAAAGCCCTCTGGGGCGCTGCGGCGCGCCGGAAAAGGGATTTAAGCAGACCACCCGAACCCATATTGGCTGCCGACTTGAGCGTTCTCATATACACGGACAACCCCGGCGTGCAGGAGGTCAGGCTCGTCGCCGATGAGCTTCGGAGGAGGAACATACACGTCCGCCTCATGGCGCCGTGGGACTTCAACCTCCCGAAAATGCCGGAACTCGATGCAAGCGTCGTCTACGCCCCCAGCAACATGCTGCACAGAGGAAGCACATACGAGCTGACACACAGGCTCCTAATACTCAGGGAGCTGGAGCGTAAGGCGACCGTCGTCAACCCCGTGGACTCGATGCTCCTCTACTCCAAGGAGCAGCTTACAGTGAGGCTCACCAGCCTGGGTCTGCCCCACCCCGAGACGATCGCCACCGAGAACGTCGAGGAAGCCTACAGCTTCTCAAAGGGGCTGCTTGAGCAGGGGAGGGAGGTCGTTTTGAAGCCCACCTGCGGCGCGAGGGGAGTCGGCGTCACGAAGCTCAGTGGCATTAGGAGGCGCGACGACCTGCTACAATTCCTCGTCTGGTACACCCGAGAGCACGCCGAGGGCGTCTACTACCTGCAGGAGTACATCAAGAACCTCGGCTACGACATCCGGTGCCTTGTCATTGATGGTAAAGTCGTGGGCAGGGAGAGGCGCTTCAACCAAAAGGACTTCCGCTACAACGTAGCCGTGGGCGGCTCCGCGGAGGCTTTCAACGACCCGATCTACGATGATCTGAGCGTCGAGGTCGCGGAGGCGAGCGGCTTGCAGATATGTGGCGTGGACATCCTCCCCGGCGAGGACGGAAAACCGTACGTGCTTGAGGCGAACTGCTACCCCGGCTACAAGGCGCTCATGGAAGCCACGGGCATCCCCGTACACGAGAAGATAGCTGATTACCTACAGAGCCTTCTTCGCTAGCTCCTCTTCCTGCGTCGAGTTCTCGAAGTACCTGTGCAGAGAGCTTGGCAACGTCCTGTAGTCGGCGCCAACGATGTTTGGGGTCAGGTCAACGCTGTTGAAGGTGTCCATGAAGAGAACCACCTTGTCCTGCTCTCCCTTGGCTTTGAGCCAGTCGAGGCCACCGTGCAGCGTCTTCGACGTGTAGGTCGGGTCAAGCGAGAGCCCCTCCAGCTCCTTCGCCTGCTTGATTATCGAGACGCACCCGGGGGTGAAGTCGGCGTAGCACTTGCCGAGGTAGTCGTTTAGCATTATGAGCTCGTCCGGCTTCAATTTGACCTCGGGTATGCCGGAGTCGGTCTTCCTCATGAAGGCATTTATGTTGGCGATCATCCCGGCGAACTTGTCGGCGGTTATGTACCAGGGCATCGAGACCTGGACTGCGGCGACGCGTGTCTTCATCCCTGCGAGTTTGAATCCAAGTTGGAGCCCCGAGGCGGTGCCCAGGGAGCCAGCGGCGGTGAGGACATAGTCGGGCTCCGGGATCGAGCCCTGCTCTATCTGGTTCTTGATTTCAAAGGCGGCGTTAACGTAGCCCATGTTCCCTATCGGGCTGCTGGCTCCCGCGGGAACGTAGTAGGGCTTCTCGCCCCTGAGCGCCTCCCAGACGTATGTTGCACCGAATAGGACGAGTTCGACGGGGGTGTTTTGCGCGAAGCGAAGCTCGGCTCCGTAGTGTTTGTCGAGGAGGAGGTTCCTGCGGACGTAGTCGGCGTTCGGCTGGTCGAATACGACGCCGACGACGCGGAACCCCTTCTGCTTGCCGTAGATGGTGGTGGCGAGGACCTGGTTTGACCCGGAGCCGCCCACGCAGATGAGGGTCCCGCGCCCCTTCGCCTTGGCGTCGGCGAGCACCCACTCCAGCTTCCGCACCTTGTTCCCACCGTAGACGGGGGAGCTCTTGTCGTCGCGCTTTACGTAGAGGTTACTGAAGCCGTGGGCTTCACCTAGCTTCTCCAGCTTCTGTACTGGGGTTGGGAAGTTGCCGAGTTCCGTCCACGGGATCGATGAGAGGTTTGGATACGCCTCGAAGATGAGGGGCTTCAAAGCATCGCCACTGAGTAGAGTTGCCCGAAGTTGGGATAAAACTAACCATTTTTTTAGTCCGTGTTAGTCTCTTCCGAATCGGCGGAGGGTTAGGATACCGACGAATAGGATCAAGGTACTGGCGGCGAGGGTCGGCTAGTGTTAAATACCCTTTCGCGTGCCTATCCATGAAAGGTGTTGTAGATGCCGAGCAAGCCTTACATCAAGTTGAACGCCGGTGACCCCGACGTCGAGGCCCCGAAGTACGCCATCGAGGCGGTGCAGGATGCCATAAAGAAGGGTGGTGATTGGACCCACTACGGCGGCGCGGAGATACCAAAGCAGTTCCGTCTAGCCGTCGTCGACTACTACAAGAAGTTCATCGGTCCCGAGTACAAGGACAACCAAGTCCTCCCCGTTGCGGGAAGTAGCGCGGCGCTCTACATCGCGCTCTCCTCCTGCCTCAAGGAGGGGGACGAGATCATGCTCTGGGAGCCCAGCTACAGCAACCACTACGTGATGCTCAGGGAGATGGGCATCAAGATGACGATCCCCGAGCTGCCGAGGGAGAAGAAGTATCACATGGACCTCGACAAGCTCTCCAGCTACGTTTCGAAGAAGACTAAGGCTGTGCTGGTCTGCAACCCCAACAACCCGACTGGCTCCGTCTACACGAAGAAGGAGATTCAGGCCGTCGGCGACCTCGCCGAGGACCACGACCTAGCCATACTCAGCGACGAGATATACCTCCACTACGTCTACGA
>DUKA01000124.1 GCA_013329615.1 Candidatus Bathyarchaeota archaeon | reverse complement strand
GGCTACGGGCTTCTTCCCGACGAGCTTCTCCATGCCGCCGAGGGTTCCCATTGGGTGCAAACTGTATGTCGCGTAGAGCGCGTACTTGGGTAGCTTTCCGCCGTTCTGGGTAAGGTAACCCTGTATGGGCAGCGACGCCCTGAACCCGTTCACGGGGGTTCCGACCACGACGAGGTCGTATGTTGAGGGGTTGACGCTCGGGGTCACTACGCCCTGCTCGCTGACCTCGCAGAGGTCACCGTCCATCTTCTTAGCGACCGCCTCGGCGACGGCCTTCGTGTTCCCACCCTTAGAGTAGTAGACGACTAGGCATTTTCCGCTCATAGTATATCGGATCAGTTTCCGCGGACTCCCTTTCATACCTTTCGAATCCCGCCTGGATTGGGGTGGGAAAAGGCGTTAAACGTGAATCGGGGGAGTATGTAGAGATACGTATGCCCGCGTTCAAGGGCTGGATGCCCGATAAGAGCATAGAGTACCTCGAAGTGATCGACGAGGAGTACACGTGCAAGGAGCCCCGCGCCATCGCGGCTCGGGTCAAGACCATCGCCGAGGAGCACGACGACTGGAGGAGGAACCGGTGCCTCAACCTGAACCCGTCTGAGAACGCCATCAGCCCGGGGGCGCGCAGGCTCCTGGACACGGACCTCGCCACACGGGTGACGGAGGGCTTCGTCGGGGACAAGGAGTACCCACCCGCCCCCATGAACAGGTACATCGACGAGATCGAGGGCATAATCATCCACCTCGTCAAGAAGATGTTCCGCTGCGACTACGTCGAGTGGCGGACCCTGAGCAGCAGCATGGCGAACTCGCTCGTCTACTTCGCCCTCTCCAAGGCGGGGGACACAATCATGTCCCAGAGCAACAAGGGAGGGGGAAACGACAGCTACCGCCCCAACGGACCGCCCCTCCTAAGAGGGCTCAATGTTGCTGACCTCCCCGACGCCCCCCTCTTCGACGTCGACTACGATGTACTGGATAAGAGCATCAAGAAGGTAAAGCCAGCGTGGCTCGTCGTTGGCGGCGGGCGCATACTCTTCCCCTACGACCTGAAGAGGCTCAGGGAGGCCGCGGACACCGTGGGAGCGCACATCCTCTACGACGCCGCACACGTCGGACCACTCATCGCCTTCGGGTTATTCCAAGACCCGCTCGCCGAGGGGGCGGACGTGATGACGCTCGGCACCCACAAGCTGATGGGCGGTCCCATCGGGGGGCTCGTCCTCACGAACAACGAGGAGATGGCGAAGAAGATGCTCGCCCTCACCCACCCCGCCTTCATACAGACCCGCGACCAGAACAAGTACGCAGCCGCAGCGTGGAGCCTCAGCGAACTGGCACACTTCGGCCCCGCTTACGCCAAGCAAGTGCAGGCGAACTCACGGGCACTCGCAGGCGCCCTCGACGAGCGCGGCTTCAAGGTCGTCGGCAAGGAGAAAGGCTACACGAAGACGCATCAAGTCATCGTCAACGTCCGCGACCTCGGCCCCCGCGCCATCGAGGCGAGGTTCAACGAGTCGAACATACTCCTGCCCACGACTGTTCTCTGGGATGATCCACCGAACGGTAGGGGTGGTCTGAGGATTTCGATTCAGGAAGCCACCCGGCAGGGCATGGAGGAGGAGCAGATGCGCGACGTCGCCGACCTCATCAAGCGCTCAGCCGACGCCGAGGAGCCCGAGAAGATGAGGGGCGAGGTCGAAAAGTTCGTCGCCCCATTCAGGAAGTTAAAGTACTGCTTCTAGGACTCCTTTTTCACGCCCGCCTTTACTAGGGCGCAGTCGAGGAGGACGTTTGCGCCGTGTTCTAGGTCTGCTGCCTCGGTCTTCTCGCCGGGGCTGTGACTGACCCCGTTTATGGAGGGGACGAATATCATGGCGGTTGGGCAGATGACGTGCATGAACTGTGCGTCGTGCCCCGCGCCGCTTGGGAGTCTGTGCGTCGAGTAGCCGCGCCTCTTGGCGGAGGCATCGACGAGTGCGACCATCTCTCTCCTGAAGTGGACGGGCTGCGCGTCGGCGGTCGTCTCCTTCTCGTATGTGAGGCCGCGGCGCACCGCGATCTCCCCGAGCCTTTTCTCGACCTCGGTCTTGCCCTCCCTGAATGTGGCGTCGTCGTAGCTGCGGTAGTCGACTGTGAAGTCGGCTAGGCTGGGGACGACGTTTATGGCGCCGGGTTCGAGGCGTAGCTTGCCCACGGTGCAGAGGGCGTTGCCCTTCACGGCGACGTATTCGAGCATGCCTGCGTATAGCTCGGCGGTACCTGCCATGGGGTCCTTCCTCATGTCGAGGGGAGTCGTCCCCGCGTGGTTCGCCTCGCCGCGAAGCGCCACCCTCCACCACGCTATACCCTGAACGCCCTCAACGACGCCTATCTCAACGCCCCTCTTGTGGAGGACCGGCCCCTGCTCGACGTGCAGCTCGAAGTACGCCTCGGGGTCGATCTTGCCCTTGCCGAGGTACCCGATGTTCCTGAGGGCGTCCTTGACGGCGACGCCTTCGTCGTCTTTTCTCTCATAGGCTTTCTCAAGGGGGTATCCGCCGCACTTGACGAGGCTGCCCATCATGTCGGGTTGGAAGCGGACGCCCTCCTCGTTTGTGAAGGCGGCGACGCCGACTGGGTGGCGCGTCTCTATGCCCTCCTCGTTGAGGCGCCTGATGACCTCTAGGGCGCCGAGGACGCCGTATGCGCCGTCGTAAATGCCAGCGTCGATGACCGTGTCGATATGAGAGCCCATGAGGACGGGTTTCAGGGCGGGGTTCGTGCCCTCACGGACGCCGAAGATGTTACCGATCGGGTCGACTGTGACGGCGAGGTCTTCCTCCTCCATCCACGAGACGAGCAGGTCGCGTGCCTTCCCGTCCTCCTCGCTGAGCGCGAGGCGCGTCACACCCTTGAAACCCTCACGTCTGCCTATCTTCCCGAGATCATTGAGGCTCCTAAGAAGCCTCACGGTGTCGATTCGCAGCTCCTCGTCCATGCCATTCACACCGAATATCTGCGCACCACGGATAAAAACGGAGCAGCGCCAAAATATTACATACCGTGGACGCCGTACATCCCCCATGAACAAGCAGGAGACCGAGGTATTCAGAGCAATAGAATCCGGAAAGGGCGGGATGCTCAAGTTCCTCCAGCAGATTCTCAGGATAGACACGCAGGTGCCCCCGGGGCACGACTACGACAAGGTCTGCGACATAATACAGGGGCGCTACGACGCCCTAGGCTACGCCACGTCCCTACACGAGGCCACGGAGAAGTATATGAAACTCAGCGGCGCCAAACACATCGGACTCGAAGGCCCCAGAACCAACCTCGTCGCCCGCCTCAAGGGAACCGGCAAGGGGCCGACCCTCCACATAAGCGCACACACCGACCTCGCCGCCATACAGAAGCAGGGCTGGAGCGTCGACCCACTCGGCGGCGAGATAACAAAGACGAGCAAGTACGGCAAGAGCGCCTTCGACAAGGGTGGAGGCTACATCTGGGGCAGGGGAGTCGGCGACGACAAGGGCGAGACGGCGGCCCTCCTCCTCGCCATGGAGGCGATCAAGCAGACTGGCGTCAAGCTCAAGGGCAACCTGATCGTCACCGCGAACTGCGACGAGGAAATAGGCGGAGTCGCCGGCCTCGGCTACCTCATACGCGAAGGCATAGTGAAAGCGGACATGGGCATCCAGCTCGACGGCTCCATGACCGGCATCGGCCTAAGCGCCATGGGGCGCACACGCTTCCTAATACGCACAAAAGGCAAAAGCTACCACGGACAGGTCCCCATACTCGGCATAAACGCCATCGAGAAGATGAGCAAACTCAACATAGCACTAAACGACTACTGGAGAAACGCCCTCCTGAAGCGCAAGTACCAGACCCCCGGCATCGACTTCGGTGAGGGACTACGCGCCAAGGGCATAGAGTGCCCCACGGGTATGCTCAACATAGGCACCATAAAGGGCGGAGTACAGGGCGCAACCGTCCCAGACCTCTGCGAGGAGGAGGTCCTCCGAGGCATGATACCCGGCGAGACATACGATGGCACACTCGCCGAGTTCAAGGCGGTCCTAGACGGAGTCAAGGCAACCGACGCCGACCTACAATACGAGCTAGAAACCGTCAACTTCCGCGAAGGCTACGTCGTCCCCGCCACCGACCCATACGCCATAGAGTGCCAAGCATTAATCAAGGAAGCCGTCGGCGCCACCCTCCCCTTCACAGGCACACTCGCCAGCACCGACATGAACTACCAAGTCGTCGACGGCAACATGCCGTGCGTCAACTTCGGCGTCGGAGGACCCTACAGCAACGGCCACGGCCAAGATGAGAACGCAAGTATAGACGAGATAGTAGAATGCGCTAAGGCCGTAGCCCTCATAACGATGCGAAAACTAGGCACACAAAAAGCATAGATTCACCATCGGGTTACTCCTCTAACTTGTCCTCAGTCCTCGTATACATCCAGTAGCTGAGAAGTACCTGCCAGACGGCGATGTAGGAAACCGAGAGCGCCTCCGGGATCGCCACCGAGCTCCACGGTAGGAGCCAGATGGCCACCGCAAGAACCGCCGTCCCCCACCCGAGCAGGGTGTAGAACCTCATCCTCTTCCGGAAACAGAAGTACCCTATGACGATGGCCGAGAGAGGCAACGTGACGAAGAACGCCACACTCACGTATGTGTGCCAGGGCTCCATTGTGATGTTGACCAAACCTATCGCCAGAAGGAGCATGGAGGCCAAGAAATGTACACCGCTACCCACCTGCCCGACGATGTCCCCCTTCGTCATCTCGAAGAGCCCCACGCTGAACATCATCATCAACGCCGAGGTCATGGCGAGCCCCCCGTTGAAGACCACAGCCTCGAACCCGTCCGTACCGCCGAGGTCACTCAAGGCGTTCCCCGTCCAACTAAACCATGGCGAAAGCCAGATGCTCATACCGACGAGCATAAGCCCGAATATCGGCGCCAAGATGCCGAAAAACCCAGACAAGCGGAGAACCTTGAGGTTCATCAACGAAGAAAACACCCATCCAATGTTAAGCGTATCGCCGAAAACAGCTTAGGGAGAGACTTATCCAGGCGCCGTCGAATTGCTGAAGTCGATGCTCGCAATCGTCGCGTTCAAACCAGACGCAGCCGCGCTCAACTCAGCCGGATCATAAACGTAGTTTGGATCCTTAAACTTCAACGCTATCTCCCACGCATTATCCAGCGTGTTAACGGTCTCACTAGTCACCTTTTGGAGGAGCTGGAGCACATCGTTTGTACTGTCCTCGACGGCGACGGCGAGAGGAACCGTGGCGAGACCCGCGATAGCTGCCATAGTGAGTCCGAGGAAGAATACCTGCTTGTCCATCCCAGCCACCAGTGACTGGAATTATATGGATTCTGGATCTATATCAATGATCCGTATAAACACGTGTTAACTACACGTTATTGATAGGTATACTTCTTGTTGCATACATGTAACATAGACCTCGATTCCCGGGTTTCAGAGGGAGAAATTTACTAAAAAACGCCCATGTCTGTAGTTTCGACAGACACAAAACCATTCATAATAACAGCAGACTATGGTTAGCCAGGGTTAGGTCAAAGGGCTCCCGAGTATCTACACCTTAACTCTGTCGCGCCCTTCTCCAACCCTATTATATCTCCAAAAACGGACACTAAACCATGGAGAAGCTCGACCTCAGGAAGCAACTGAAGGCGTACTACTCGCCTAGTGAGAAGCCGGGGATCGTCGACATCCCCGAACTGACCTACCTCACATACACCGGGAGGGGCGAGCCCGGCGGCGAAGCCTACTCCGAGGCCCTAGCAGCCCTCTACGCAGCCGCGTATACTCTCAAGTTCGCCTCGAAGAAGAAGGGGCGTGACTTCACCGTGATGACCCTCGAGGGGCTCTGGTGGTGGGACAACCACGGGATAATAAACCTTGAGGACGCCCCGCCACGCGAAACATGGAACTGGACGTCGATAATACTCGTACCCGACTTCATCACCGCAGCCATGTTCGAGGAGGTGAAACCCGATCTGATCGAGAAGAAGGGGAGAGCCCTCGAGAAGGTCAAGCTGGGGCGGATACACGAGGGACTCTCAGCCCAGATGCTCCACGTCGGCCCCTTCAGCGACGAGCCGCGGAGCCAGAAGATACTCCACGGCTTCATAGACGAAAACGGCTACAGGCTCCGCGGGCGCCACCACGAGATATACATGAGCGACCCTCGCCGCACCCCACAGGAGAAGTGGAAGACGATCCTCAGACACCCTATCGAGAAGGTTTAGAGAAACCCTCTATAAACCCACGGCGCGCATATCAAGGAGCGTAGTGACCGCCGAGTTGATAGACTATCACGTCCACGAGAGGCACTCACGCGATGCCGCGACCGCCAGGATACCCGAGTACATTGTCTCAGCGGAGGCACGCGGCGTACACGAGATCGCCTTCACGACACACCTCATCACGGTCGGCCCAGACGTCGCCATAAGCATCCATGAAGACGAGATACCCGAATACATCGAGGACATACGCTCCGCACAGGAGCACACGAAGGTCAAGCTGCTCGCGGGACTCGAGGTCGACTACTTCCCCGGCGAGGAACGCCACCTAGAAAACATCCTAACAAGCCACGACTTCGACTTCATCCTCGGCAGCACCCACTACGTAAACGGCGTCGACATAGGCTCACAGACCCAGGCGGAAGGCTACTTCACCGGACGCCCAGTGAAGAAGGCAGCGGACGAATACTACACGGTATGGAAGAAGGCAATCGAATCGGGCCTATTCGACGTCATGGCCCACCCCGACTACTGGAGGAAGTACCTCCACTTCTACGGGAAGACCGCCCCCTGGG
>DUKA01000029.1 GCA_013329615.1 Candidatus Bathyarchaeota archaeon | reverse complement strand
CAGATGGAGGACGAGATCGCCAGCATTGCCGCGTGCATCGGCGGCAGCTGGGCGGGGGCAAAGGCCATGACGGCCACATCCGGCCCCGGCTTCAGCCTCATGCAAGAGAACCTCAGCTACGCACACATGACGGAGACGCCGCTCGTCGTCGTCGACGTCCAGCGCAGCGGCCCCTCCACGGGGCAGTCCACCGACGCGAGTCAGCAGGACTTCTACCAGGCACGCTACGGCGCGCACGGCGACTACGAGATCATCGCCCTCTCACCTTGGAGTGCGCAGGAGATGTTCGACCTAGCCGTCCGCGCGTTCAACCTCGCCGAGCAGTACAGGACACCCGTCTACTTCCTACCAGACGGCATGATCGGCCACATCAAGGAGGAACTCGTCGTTCCCGAGAAGGTGCAGGTTGTGGACAGGAAAGCCCCGTCCGGCCCGACGGTGACGCCATTCGGCACCGATGATCCATCGCTCGTACCCGAGATGCCCAAGTTCGGGCAGGGCTACCGCCTACAGGTAACAGGCAGCAGCCACCGCCCGACGGGCGTCCGCGACTACTCCCCCAAGGTCCACGCCGAGAAGGTCAGGCGCATAATGAAAAAGATAGCGCAGGCCGAGCCCAAGCTCAGGGACGTCGCCAAGGTAGACCTCGACGACGCAAAGGTTGCGGTGGTCAGCTTCGGCGCATCCGCGCGCCCCAGCTACGGAGCCGTCAAGAAGCTCCGCGAGGAGGGCATAAAGGCGGGGCTGCTAAGGCTTAAGACCCTCTGGCCCCTCCCCGACGAGGAGTTCACAGACCTCGCGAGCAAGGTCGACGCCATCCTAGTTGTCGAGATGAACGCGGGTAAGCTCGTCCGCGAGGTACAGCGCGCCGCCTGCGGCAACACCAAGATCGCTTCACTCACCCGCCTCGGAGGCGTCACGCCCACGCAGGGTGACATCGCACAGGAACTCAGGAGGCTCGCGCAATGAAGACACTAGGGCAACTAAAGGCAGACTACATCGTCAACAACCTGACCGCTTTCTGCCCCGGCTGCGGCAACGGCATGATACTAAATTGCTTCGTACGCGCCGTGGACGACCTCGGCTGGGACGTAAAGGACATGCTATGCGTCTCAGGCATCGGGTGCAGCAGCTGGATACCCAGCCCCCACTTCAAGGGGGACACGCTGCACACGACACACGGGCGCGCGCTCGCGTTCGCACAGGGCGCGAAGGTGTTCAACCCCGCGTTGAAGACGGTGGTCTTCACGGGTGACGGTGACGGCGCTGGTATCGGTGGCAACCACCTCATCCATGCCGCGAGGCGCAATATCGGTATCACCTGCATCCTCGTCAACAACTTCAACTACGCCATGACCGGAGGCCAGATCGCTCCATCGACGCGACACGACGCAAAGACATCCACGAGTCCCTATGGCAACCCCGAGCAGCCCTTCGAGATAGCAAAGCTCGTCGCAGCCGCGGGAGCCACATACGTCGCCAAGTGGACAACGAACCACGTCCTCGAACTCACCAAGAGCATGAAGGAGGCGATGCAGAACCCAGGCTTCAGCTTCATAGAGGTCGTGAGTCAGTGCCCGACGCAGCAGAGGAACATACTCGGCCTCCGCGCCCCTGCGCAGGAGTTGCCGAGCAGGCTCCTCGACATGTTCGCCGAAAGCACGTACCAGGCGGATAAACAGGAGAAGGCGTACGTCTACGCGGTTCCATCTGGTGAACCCGAGGCCGCACTCAAAGCAGTCACGCAGGCACTCGGAGACTCCGGTAAGGCGAAGCTCGTCGACCACCTCACCCTAGGCAGGGCGGTTCGCGTCGACGCCGCCGATATCGAGTCCGCCAAGGGGAAACTCGGCATCCCCGAGGTACAGCGCATCGCGGACAACCGCGAGGGCAAGCACGAGATAGGCGTCTTCGTCAGGAGACAGCGCCCAGAGTACACGGAGGCGCTTCGCGAGATCGGCAGACGCGCACGGGGTGAACAGTGATGAAGACGAACATAATGATCAGCGGAACGGGCGGACAGGGCATCCTAGCCGCCGCAGACTTCCTCGGCGAGGCGCTCTTCAAGAACGGGTTCCACGTCGTGTGCACGCGCAGCTACGGCGCGGAGGCGCGCGGCGGCAGCGCCCAGAGCGTAGTCATCGCGAGCGACGCCGAGATATACGACATACAGTTCGAGGCGAGCGACGCCATGCTCGTCCTCAGTCTCCCCGCGTACAGGAAGTACATCGCCGTAGCGAGGAAGGACAGCCTTGTCATGGTCGACAGCCGCGTCCTTGGCCGCCTCAAGCCCGAGGAGGTCAGAAAGGACGTCAACACCGTCCCGGTGCCCGCCGCGGACCTCGCGGAGAAGCTCGGCAACCCCATCGTCGCCAACATGATAATCCTCGCCGCCTACACGAAGAAGACGGGGATAATCAGCCTCGACCAGCTCAGGAACGCCGTCAAGGCGCTTATGAGGCCGCAGTTCCACGACCTCAACCTCAAGGCGATAGAGGCCGGCGCCGCGGCAGTCTGAGGGACCCGGCACGAGTAGGGAGTACTCGGCCCACCCCATCCCCGGAGTCGCCGGGATTGTCGTCAGGGGCAAGGAGCTTTTACTGGTTCAACGCGGCAGGGAGCCCGCCAAGGGAAAGTGGGGGATACCCGGCGGAGTCGTCGAGGTCGGCGAGACCCTCGAGGACGCCCTCAGGCGTGAGGTACGCGAAGAGACAGGGTGCGACTGCAGCATCGTGAAGCACCTCGCCACCTTCGACTCTATACGCCGAGACGACGACGGGCGCGTCCACTGGCACTACATACTCTTCGAGTACCTCTGCCGGTGGGAGTCGGGGGAACCACGCGCGAGCGATGACGCCTCGGAGGCACGCTGGGTTCCATTCGATGACCTCGCCTCCGTCGACATAATGGAGTCAACGCGCCGATTCGTCGAGAAAACCGCCCGCGAAGAGAAGCTCCTCTAACCTGAGACGGTTTATATCCCCTCGCCCCCATCACGCTATTTAGATGTTGAATGAGTGAAGCAAAGCCGAAGAAGATGGCAATAATAGTCCACTCGGGCAGCCTCGACAAGCTCTACCCGGTCTTCATGCTGAGCAGCACGGGGGCCGCGATGGACGTTGAGACGCACCTGTTCTTCACCTTCTGGGGCCTAATGGCGCTGAAGAAGGGCGGGCTCGAGTCCGCGGGGCTACCCGGCGTGATGTCCGTGGGCACCGGCATGATGAAGGGCAAGATAAAGGACGCCAAGGTTCCAACCCTCACCGAGCTACTCAACATGTGCCGCAAGATGGGTAACGTGAAAATCTACGCCTGCAGCACCACCATGGAGATAATGGGCGTGAAGAAGGAGGACCTCATTCCCGAGGTCGACAACATAGTCGGCGCGGCGACCTTCCTCAACATCGCATTGGACAGCGACGTCCAGCTCTTCATCTAGCCCTCGAAGCCGTTTTTAACTCATCGCCTCACCGATCTGTGAGGCGCAGCGTTGTTCAGGGTCAGCGTCGATGTCGGCGGCACATTCACGGACCTCGTCGCCCTTGACGAGGAGACGGGGAGGGTGGAGAACATCAAGGTCCCATCGGTCCCACGGAACCCGGAGAGGGGGGTCACGGACGCTTTCGAGAAGTGGCTCGCGGGGCACGACGCGGATCGGGTCCGCCTCGTGGGGCACGCAACCACAATCGCCACGAACGCGCTGCTCGGCCAAGTAGACCTAGAGGTGCCGAAGGTCGCACTCGTAACCACGCGCGGATTCAGGGACGTCGTAGAGATTGGGCGCCAGCGCAGGGCGGAGGTCTACAACCTCTTCTTCCAGCGCCCGCCGCAGCTCGTTGAGCGGCGCTACCGCTTCGAGGTCAATGAGAGGGTCGACCACGATGGCACGGTCACGGTGGAGCTCGACGAGGCACAACTAGGAACGATTCTCAGTAGGGTAAAGGAACTCGGAATCTCATCCGTCGCCTTCTCGTTCCTGAACAGCTACGCCAACTCGGCACACGAGGAGCGTGCACTAGAACTCGCGAAGGAGAAGAAAACAGCGCCATACCTCACCGCCTCCAACCGAATCTCGAACGAGTACCGCGAATACGAGCGCACAAGCACCGCAGTCGTCAACGCGGCGCTGATGCCGATCATACACAAGTACCTCACGCAGCTCTCCGAGGACCTAAAGGGGCTCGGCGTCGAGGCGCCGCTCTACGTCATGCAGAGCAACGGCGGGTTATCCACCGCCACGAACGTCTCCGAGAAGCCCGCCACGATCGTCGAATCAGGCCCCGCAGCGGGGGTCATCGCCGCGGCGTGGCTGGGCGAACTCGTGGGGGCTGGGGACATCATCAGCTTCGACATGGGTGGCACGACAGCGAAGGCGGGCACCGTACGCGGGAGGATACCCGAGGTCGTGCCCGAGTACGAGGTCGCCGGCCACATACACATGGGCCGCCTCATAAAGGGCAGCGGCTACCCGGTCAGGTTCCCATTCATAGACCTCGCCGAGTGCAGCAGCGGCGGGGGCACGATAGCATGGGCAGACGAGGGAGGGGCCCTGCGCGTTGGACCAACGAGCGCGGGCGCATACCCCGGTCCCGCCTGTTACGGCCGCGGGGGAACACAACCAACTATCACCGATGCCAACCTGCTCCTCGGGCGGCTGAACCCGGGGAATCTCCTCAGCGGCGGGATGCCGATCTACCCCGAGAAGGGACTGGCGGCACTAGAAGAGTTGGGGGGCAAGGTCGGGCTAGGCGCCGAGGAGACGGCGGTCAGCATAATACGCATCGCCAACTCTATGATGGGCAAGATACTCCGCATAGTCTCCGTCGAGAGGGGCTACGACCCGCGCGGCTTCACACTCGTCGCCTTCGGCGGCGCGGGGCCAATGCACGTCTGCGCCCTCGCCGAGGAGCTGGAGGTCGCAAAGATCATAGTACCGCCCAACCCGGGGATGTTCAGCGCCCTCGGCCTGCTCACTGCGGACCTGTTTCACGACTACATACGCCCAGTCGTGAGGCGTGTCAGCGGTGTCGCGCCGGCTGACATCGAGGCGGCGTACCGCGTGATGGAGGCGGAGGGCAGGGCGACGCTGGGCGCCGAGGGAGTACCCGGCGCAAACATGAGCTTCCTGCGCCAGGCCGACCTACGCTACATGGGGCAGGCGTACGAACTCACCGTACGCGCCCCAAAGAGGGTCGACGGCGAGTCGCTCGCCGCGATGATCATAGGCTTCCACAGGCGCCACGCGGAGGCATACGGCTACTCAGCCGAGGCGGAACCCGTCGAACTCGTCAACCTGCGCCTCAGGGCGATAGGGGCGATACCGAAGCCCGACCTAAAGGGAGGAAAGAGGGGCGAAGCTGACGTGAGCGGCGAGCGCCGCGTCTACTACGAGACCGACGGCGGCTGGGCCGATACCCCCGTCATACAGAGGGGCGAGGGGTGGACGGGCACGCTGGAGGGACCCGCCATCGTGGAGCAGTACGACGCCACAACGGTCGTCTACCCCGGGTGGCGCGTCGAGACGGATGGGGTTGGGAACCTCATCCTAGGGAGGAAGAAGTGATGGTGGATAAGACGACGGTGGAGGTCATCCGCGGGGCACTCGTTTACGCGGCGGAGGAGATGGGCATCGCCCTCAAGAAGTCGGCGTACAGCCCCAACATCAAGGAGAGGATGGACCACAGCTGCGCCCTCTTCGACCCCAAGCGGCGACTCATAGCGCAGGCGGAGCACATACCCGTGCACCTCGGCTCCATGGCTCTGGCGGTCCGCGAGGGGCTCGCCGCATACAAGGGCAACCTCGAACCCGGCGACATGATACTCCTCAACGATCCCTACCTGAGCGGCACACACCTGCCCGACCTCACCCTGATCGCCCCAATCTACCGTGGTGGACGCCTGATCGGCTACGCCGCGAACAAGGCGCACCACACAGACGTCGGAGGCAAGGCACCCGGAAGCATCGCCGGCGACTCAACCGAACTATATCAAGAGGGACTCATCATACCCCCTATCAAGTTCGTCAAGGCGGGCACCATCGACCCAGAACTCAGCTGGCTCATAAGGAGCAACGTAAGGACGCCCGACGTGCAGATGGGTGACCTGCGCGCCCAGATAGCGGCGAACAACACCGGCATCAGGCGCGTCATCGAACTCGTCGAGCAGTACGGGGCGGATACGCTTCACGAGGCGATGGGGGAGATCATGGACTATTCGGAGCGTCGCATGAGAGCCGCCATCAAGGAGATGCCCCGGGGCACATACGAGGCGTCCGATTACATGGAGGACGTCCCCGGTATGGGGCTCGCCGAGATAAAGGTCAAGGTCACCGTGGAAGGCGACGGGGTAACGTTCGACTACGCGGGCACGTGCCCACAGGTAGAGGCACCGATAAACGCCCCGCTGGGCGTCACAATCGCGGGCATCTACTACACACTCATCACCGTGACCGACCCCACCATCCCCGTGAACGACGGCTGCTTCCGCCCCATAACCCTCCGCATCCCCGAGGGCACGATGACAAACCCACGAAGACCCGCGCCAGTAGCCGGCGGCAACGTCGAGACCAGCCAACGCAACGTGGACGTCCTCATGAAGGCGTTCGCGCAGATCACCCCTGACAGGGTGCCCGCGGCGGGGCTCGGCACGATGAGCAACATAAGCGTAGGAGGCACACGCAGCGACGGCACGCCTTGGACATTCTACGAGACCATAGGCGGCGGCTCTGGCGCCCGACCAATCGGGGACGGCGTCGACGGCGTACACGTCAACATGACGAACACCATGAACACCCCCGTCGAGAGCCTCGAAGCCTACCTGCCCATGCGCTTCGTCTCATATGGCCTCCGCCCCGACACGGGCGGCGCGGGCCAATTCCGCGGCGGATGCGGCATAGAGAGAAGCTGGGTACTGACGGCGCCGAAGGCTATCCTGAGCGTCCTCGCCGAGAGGACGAAGATCGCCCCGTGGGGCCTAAGAGGGGGGAAGTCCGGCGGCCTCGGCGAGTACAAGATAGTGAAGAAGAACGGGAAGGTCGTCACGCTTCCCTCGAAGTGCACGACGCAGATCGAGGAGGGGGACACCCTCGTAGTCCACACGCCGGGCGGGGGAGGTTACGGCGACCCGAAGAGGAGGAACCCGAAGCTCATACTGAGGGACGTGCAGAACGGACTCGTCTCCCCCGAGGCGGCTGAGAGGGACTACGGGGTGAAAAATTCTAGTAGAAAGACGGCGCGCGGCCCCTAGACCTTGAAGTAGCCCTTCATCGCCACGAGCAGCAGCCCGGATGCGAGGCTGAAGACGGCGGCGAAGTAGAAGATGTACTCGATCGGCGCATAGGCGACTATGGCGCTCATGGCGAAGACGCCTATCGTGCCGCCGAGGCTCATCATCATTCCCCAGACACCCGTCGCCGACCCCCTGTCCGCGAGCGGCAGCGCCTCCATCATGACCGCCTGGCTCACCGGGAACTCGAGGACGGCGCAGACGCCGAGAACACCCATCAACAGGATCAGCATCCACTCCGCCTGGACGTTGGGTATCAACGCGAATGCGCCGACACTGACCAGAAGACCGATCACTATCGGCAGGAATCGCCCGACGCGGTCGGACAC
>DUKA01000116.1 GCA_013329615.1 Candidatus Bathyarchaeota archaeon | reverse complement strand
TCTTCTATGCTTGGTGTCTATAGTGCATTTGCCTTACAAAATTGGGGGGAGGAACGTAAAAAGAAAGCTCTTACAAAGAAAATACTTGAAGCACTTTTATATGATTTATCGTCAAATATTAAAGCATTAGATAAATTACAGGACTCAAATATCTTTCCTATTTTTTCAGTAGTTAATTGGAAAAATTGGGAGAATAGAATAGAATTGGATGATATACACATTCAAGGAAAAATGTGTAACTTATTTGATTATTTTAAAGATATTAATGATGTGATTAAAGATAAGCCACAAGTTAAAAAATTATGGATTGACTATATGAAAAAAGATGTATCCAATTTAAAAGAAGAGCTCAATAATCTTATAAAATATATTCGTGAATATTATAAAAGAGAATATAATGAAGATATATTAACAGATAAAAATTCAATCATGGAAAATAAGTCACAGTAAATTTGGTTTGAATATTAGGATTCAGTATTGGGGTAGGGTGTATGGTGAGGGTAGGCGAGTTTACTGTTAATTAGCTAATTTTATAGAAAGTCGGGGGTCTGTGGGGCTTTGGCGTGTTTGGAGTAGGTTTAGGAGGTCTAAGTTTACCTCCTGTTGGAAGTAGGCTAGTCGTCCTCTTCTTCGCGGGGCGTAGAGGGCGCACTCTCGGTCTTCTTGCCGAAGCTGACGATGAGGTCTACTAACTGCTTCTGATCGACCTCGGCGCGGCTCCTCCAGTCCATGTAGAGCACGCCCTTCTCGTCCTCGCCCAGGTAGCCCTGCTGGATGTAGCGGTCGATGCTCATCTTTACGCGCCAGCCGGGAAGCTTCTCCTGCAGGAGCTTCTCCACGTCTGTTCGGGGCGCCTTGCCCTGCTTCGAGATGATGTAGGCGATGGCGACGGCTAATCCGGCTATGTCGTCTACGCGCCACCCGATGGTCTTGGCGGACTTCTGGTCGATGCCGCTTCTCATCGTTATATAGAATCGGGCGTCAGCGAGCTGAGCCTGATCAGGGTCGATAATGTTTGGGTCGTCCAGTACGCGTGTGACCTGCAGGTCCATGGGCTGGATCTGCTTGTCGAGCACCTCTAGCACGTTCTCCCAGTCGGGTCCTATCTCCTGACGTAGCTCCCAGCCGCGTACGCCGGGCAGCCTGTGGTGTTGGAAGAATAGCAGGTGGACTGCGTCCTTTATCTTCCGGGCGTAGCCGGCCTCTGATCTTACCCTCTTCGCCATATTTTCCACTCCTCGTAGTCGACTAGCGTTGGTATGCTGATCTTTGCCTGCCCCGGGTCTGGACGGGGCTCGACGTTGTGTATGATCTCGACGGTCTCCTGCAGCCTGTTCACCTTTATGTTGGCGTATCCATAGCTGACGAGGAAGACTGTGAGGTAGCTGCGTTTGATGGTCTCCTCGTATGTGTCGGCGCCTATCCAGTCCCAGTAGCCTATGCGGCCGCCCTTGCCGACGCGTGCCTCAAGCTCGCGCCAGAAGTTCTCGATTATGTCTGCGAAGCCCTCCTCGGGGAGGTAGCCGAGTGCGCGTGCCTCGTCCATCGTGGCTGTGCCGGCGTCGACCATCTCGACGTCGGACACCTTCCACCTCTCGGCGAGGGGGATGAGGTCTGTCCAGTAGCCGAGGCTGCCCGCCAGAGTCTTCGCCGAGAGTTGCTCCATCTGCACCATAGGATGCCAGCTTCTCAGGAAGCTGTCGGCGATGGCGCTAATGTCCATCTTCATGATCTGCTGGTTTAGCAGGAAGGGGTCCTTGTATAGGGTCGTGCTCTGGTGCTGTATCCAGCTGTTCTGGCTCACCAGCACCTCGCTGAGGCCCTTTATGGCGGCTGCGTCTGTGCAGAAGTCCTGCAGGCTGTTCGTCTCGGGGTAGTAGCGGCGTATGACGGAGAGCATATAGTTGATGTCGACGGCGAAGGGCTCGACGCTGCCTGCTTGCACGGCTCGGCAGAGACTTATGACGCCCTCAAGCTCGTCCCGCTTCTTGCCACTCAATCCTCTACCAGCCTCACTTCGCTGATGTCCTCGGTCTTGTGGATCATGACGATGTGTACGTCTTTGCCCTTGAAGGTGACCTGGCTTGGGGTGATCGCCATGTACTGGTCGGTGGTCCCCTCCATGGTGCTCACGATGAACTCGGAGACGACCTCCTTGTTCTTGGGGTCCATGTGCAGGTCGAACTCGTCGACCGCCCTGAAGGGGCTTAGGACGTTCTGCTGCAATGCGAGCAGGAACGCCATGACCGTAGTGCTCCTCTCGCCTCCGCTGTGCGTGTACGGGTCGAGCCGCGATAGCTGCCCACCCTTGAAGCTGACGAATATCTCTAGGCCCGCCTCCTCGATGTCGGAAGGGTTGATGAGTCGCGTCTCGCCGCGTGCCTGCAGCCTGCTGAGGAGGCTCTGGTAGCGTGCGTTGACCTCGTCGAGGAGGTTGTGGATGACGTCGCCCCACTTGTGTGTGCGCTCCTCTATCTCCGCCATGACCTGGCGGCGGTCCTCCTGGACCTGCGCGACCTTCTCCTGTATCTCCTTGTATGTCTTGTTGTAGGAGTCGTACATCTCCTCGGCGTCCTCCGGGACCTCGGCGAGGCCCATAAGTATGCCCGAGGTCTTCCTGATCTCGCTGAGGACGTCGTCGGTAGCCCTGCCGGTCTCGACACGTGGCCCCTTGACCAGCGCCTCCGCCTCGGCGTCGCGACGCTCCGTGTTGGCGCGGTCGATCTCCGCCTTCAGCTCCTCGATGCGGCGCTTGAGGCGTCCCCTCTTGTCCTTGAGGAGGGCTAGCTGTATCCTGACCTCGACGTGCTGATCCGTCGCGGCGTCTATCTTGACCCCAAGGACCTCCATGTCCTCGACGACCCGACCCACGGCTGCCTCGGCGTCGCTGAACTGCAGGCTTAACTGCCTGATCTTCACCTCGGCCTCGCTCCGCTGGGTGACCAACTCGCTGCTCCAGCCGTCGAAGGTCTCCGTCTGCGTCTTCTCAAGCTCGTCTATGAGTGTGAAGTAGTCGTCGAGCTTGGTCGGCCCCTTCTTGAAGTGTGTCCTGAGTGTCTGTGCTGTGAGTTCGAGCTTCTTCCTCTGCTCGCCACTGCTGCCGAGCATCCTGTTTATGCCCTGTATGCGGTCCTTGGCGGAGTTTATGCTGAACTCGCTGACGCCGAGTGCCTTCTCGGCCTCGACGCGGCGCTCTATGAACTCCACCCACTGGCCACGGAGCTGCTTCAGCGCCTCGTCGCTGTCGACGACGGCCTTGCCGAAGCGGTTCATCTCCTCCTCGGCGGCGTAGAGGTCGGAGTCCACCTGATCCAGTTCTTGTTCGAGGTCCTTGACGCGCCCTTCGAGCATGATGACGTGGCTCCAAGCCATTTCGCGTTGGAGGAAGTTCATGCGTGTTTGTAGTTTCTTCTTCTCTTGTAGGCGCACGTTCTGGTCGCGCCAGTATGCGAGTGTCTCGCGTGCGCGGTCTAGAAGCTGGTTTAGGCTCTGTTCCTCGCTGAGTATGCCGCCTAAGCGCTGTTTGGCTTCGACGACGTCTCGGCGGAAGGTGTTGAAGCCTACGGCTTCTTCTAGCATGACGAGGCGCTCCTGTGGGCTGAGGTTTGCGAAGCGGCCGGGCATGTTTTGGTGCATGATGATGAGCATGTTGTCGGGGTCGAAGCCGAATCCCTTGAGGAGGTCGGTGACTTCGGCCTTTGATACGTTGCGCTGGTTTAGTTCGAAGGTGTATTTGCCGTCGCGGCGTATGTTGCGTGTGAGGCGTACCTCGTCGACGTTGAAGGTAGGGACGGGGCGCTTGCCGTCGTCCCGCTTGCTGTTGTCTAGAATGAGACTGACCTCGGCCTGGTCCTGCTCCCAGCGTATGAGGTCTGAGAGTTTCTTGCTCCTCTCCGTGTATGTGTCGCCTAGGGCGACGCAGATGGCGAGGAGGAAGCTCGACTTTCCGGCGCCGTTCGGGCCACAAACCACGTTTACGCCGTCCCTGAGTGGAATGCGGGCGTACTCGTAAGACATGAAATTCTTTATGATTACTTCCTTGATGAGCATCCGCGGCGCCTCTGAACTCCTGAGTCTTACAGTCCTCTATTTTTAAACCTACCCCGCTGTTTTCCGGTGGGTCGGCTGAAAGTGAAGGTAAGGGGTCGCCCTTAAACCTTTTAGACGAAACACCAGCAAAGCGGGCGATTGCTACAAGGGAACACGCCGCAGCCACGCTCAGATCAAGTGAAAATATGACGCCAATACAAGCTGAAATAACGTAAACAGGGGCACGAGCAGAAAACGAGGCTTGCGAGTCTTGTGCCTGAACAGCAGCATCCCCGGCAGGGCACCGAACG
>DUKA01000066.1 GCA_013329615.1 Candidatus Bathyarchaeota archaeon | reverse complement strand
ACAAGTGTTTTTCTAAAAAGGGGAAATAAGAGGAAAATAAGATATTAGGTTTGCTGGATTATATTAAACACTTAAAAATTAGTAGACGTAATCAGTTAAATTAAGAGTCGTGCCACCTGTATGTGCATCCGCTGGGGGATAGAGTAATATGCCTAAGAAGACGGGCACGCCGAAGAACGTTCTTCTTGCCACGAGGGTAACCCCGGCGATCAGGGACATCGTCGAGCAGATGTCTCACAGAGAAGGTTTAAACGTCTCAGAGTGGCTGCGCAACCTAATAATACTGGAACTAAAACGGAGCCAGGCGCTCCCAACGACAATAAGGTCGCCTGATCTGAGTTTGGAGCTTGACGACGATGAGCGATAGAGTCTCGACTGGTAATAAGGAGATGGACTCCCTCCTCGAGGGAGGCTTCCAGAGGAGTAGCATGGTTCTACTCGCGGGTAACCCCGGCGCCGGAAAGACGACGATCTCAACCAAGTTCATCTATGAGGGAGCCATAAACGATGAGCCGGGCGTCTACGCGAGCTTCGCCGAGACCCGAAAGCGCCTAATAACGGACGCCAAGAAGCTCGGACTCGACTTCGAACCCCTCATCGCGAAGAAGAAGGTAGAGATACTCGACCTCAGCATAGGCAGCGAGACGGAGGTACAGTCGGCGCTCAACCAGATCTTCGAGGCGTTGACGACGTTTAAGGCGAAGAGGCTCGTCGTCGACTCGATAACTGCCATGTCCATGGGGCTCGAAACGGAGTTCGAGAAGCGTCACCTCATACGCCTTCTCTACAGGCTTATCATGAAGACGGGCTGCACAACCATCGCGATCACGGACATCCCTTGGAAGAGTGAGAGGATAGGCGAGAGCATCGAGGAGTTCGTCGCCGACGGCATCATACTCATGGAGCACAACTTCGACAACGAGGGGATGCTCAGGCGCAACATGAGGGTCATCAAGATGCGCGGCACGAATCACACCCGTAAGACCCACAGGTATGAGATCGACCACAAGGGTCTACACATAGAAACCTAGCCGCGTCCTATCCAACAACTTCGAGTCTATCGGAGCTCTTTTTCCTGTACTTCAAGAAGATATACAGGCCAAAGATGGCTATCACGATGATGCCTAGGGCCAATATTACGTTGAACAGGGGTACTACGAGGCCGAGGATGTTCACGGTTAGTTCGGTGCTCTGTTGTGTGGGGATAGTCGAAAGGCGGGTCAGTGGCAAGTCCTTGTAGCCGGGCTTTGTCACGAGTACACTGATTCTCATTGTGCTGCTCGTCTGGGTGAATGTAGCGGTCGCGAGACCATCGCCGTTTGTCGCTGTCTCCTGTGTATTGACGACTCCGCCTACGACTGACCACGTGACAGAGGCACCCTTTATGGGCGCGCCGAGGCGGTCCACGAGTATTGTGGCGGTCACCGTATCGTTTACCTTGGTTGGTCGCGTAGTTGTGAGTGTAGCATTCATCACGAGTTCTATTGTAGTTAGTGAGTCACTGGAGGGTTCGAATCCTCTGGCGGAGGAGGCGATAGATATTGTTCCTGCCTTGGATTCGGGTTCTACCTTAACCTGAGTATAGTAGTGTCCCTTAGGTATGATCACAAATTGGGCGATGGTACCTATTGCAGTGTTGGAACTTGATAGGAAGACGTTTACGTCTTCGTCGACGATGACGGGGGCACCTCTCTGGTCGACTGCCTCTATGGTGACGATCGGTGTGAGGGGATTGCCTAATATTATGCCGTCTGGGTTGATGTATAAGTCGAGCCTCGTTTGAATGGACCCGTCCACCGTTATGGTTGCGGTGTCTATAACCAGACCTTGGGCCGACACAGCGATCAGTGAGTTGCCTGTGCCTATGGACGTCATGTTGGCGTAAGCATAGTAGGTGTTGTTGGCGATCGTGACGCTCCTATCGACCATCGCTACGGTCTTATCGGCGGAAGATGAGAGGGATACGGCCACCGTACCATTTAGCACAACGGGGGCACCGTTTTTATCCAGTAGCGATACGACCACTGAGTCCCGTAGCGAGTCTTTGGGAAGTATGTTACTCGGCCCGATCTCTAGGAATAATCTGCGGGTTTCGTTTCCGGGTTTCATGACCTGAATCACTGCTGAATCGGGTCGGAATCCCTGGGCTAGGGCTGATAGGGTGACGTTGCCGTATGGAGTCACAGAGGTACCATTTACGACGGTGAAGTTACCTCTCACATTGTAGCTGATGGTTGTGTAGTATGACCCTGCCTGTATCATTGCCGAGCTTGGTAGTGTAAGGACGGAGGAGTTCGTAGCTAGTTTTATAGTCACGTTCTCCGTGCTCGGGTAGGGTATTCCTCGTTCGTTGAGTATCTCTATGACCACACTTCCCTTCGTCCCATTTATCGCGGGGGCTATCGAGGGAAGGGGGTAAATCTTCAGGTGGGGTGATACCGCGGATGAAACCGTAGTCAGCTCCGCGCCGCCCGTCATATAGCCCGGGGCGGTGGCGGCAATAAGGGTCGTACCGGGATTCTTGGTCGCATAGAACGTTGCTCGCCCGAAGCTTGATCCCTCTGGAATATTGATCGTGCCTTCGACTGTGCCGACGTCTAGCCGTGAGGAAGTCACTGTAATCGTGACGTTTTCCGGCGCTTGTATTGGCTCGCCTTTGTTGTTTACGAGTTGCACGAATACGCAGTTGTGATCAGCGCCGTCGGCTATGAGGTTTGATGGTCCGAGGGATAACATGAGTTGATTGTAGGTGGCGCCCACGTTCAGGACGGCGCCGAGGCTGGATAGGATGATTGGTATAAGCACTAAAACCGCCAGAAGGCGGATTTTTTCATTTTTCACCGACAAGCGTCTGCCACCTTTAGCTTAACGTTTACGGGAGGGGTTTGGATAAGGGTTTTGATGGCACCCTATCCGCCCTCAGCGCGTCGTCTATCTTCTCCAAGTCAAAATTGGGAGATATCTTGAGTACTTCGTTTCTCATGGTCTCGACCGACTCCTCTTCGTCGAGGATGAGGAGGACCATGTTCGACTCGTTGTAGCTCAGTACGGCTACCTTTGTGCTCTGGATCTGGAGGGTTACCTTCTGCTTCTCCGGGAGGGACCCCATCAGCTGGAAGAGGTTTGCGAAGAACTTGTTCTCCATGAACTCGGGCTGCTCCCAGTCCCCGGGGAGCTTTTCCGTCTTGTATTTGCCGAGTGTCTTCTCGACGACCATGACGCGTATGCTGTGCATAACGGCGTCCATGGGTGTGGCGTGGTTTGGTTCCTGCACCTTTGCATCGGATGGTGTCCCGTTGAGTAGGCTTGTCCTGCGTCTGACGTATTCCTGTGGGTCTATCGAGTCTTCTAGGAATAGTTGGTCTAGTTGGCGTAGTTGTTCGTCGACTTCTGGGCTTTTCTGGTGCTCGGTGACTGTGGGGGTTGGGGCTGTTTGTAGTTGGGGAAGGCGGCTGGTCTGTACCTGGTTGATGTTGGTGTACTGTGCCTCCCTCGCGGTGAGTTCCCTGTCGATCCTCCAGGCCTCGACGCAGAGCTGGCAGACGTCGAGTGGTATGTTGTCCACCTCGACGTAGCAGCGTCTGCTGTGTACGAAGGCGCATCTGCGTTCGTCAGACATCGTTGAATCCTCCGTACTTTTTGATCTCGGGGAGCCCAACGACTAACAGTATAACTGCTAGAACTGTGGCTATGCCCATAGGGGTTTTGAGGGTCGTGAATATGGGGCCTATGTATGGGACCTGCATCTCGTATCTGCCGACCAGCATGTCGCTGGTGACCGTCCATGTGTCCTCGATGGGGTTGTTGTCGCCTTTTGTCTTGAAGTTGATCTTGTCACCGTTGTAGATTATGTCGACTACTCTGTGGGTGATCGTCTGGGCTTCTGCTCCCCCAGTCGCGATTGCGATGGTTTGTGGTAGTGTAAATGTGATTATGTCGCCGACGCGGACATCCGTCGGGGATACTCCCCGGATCCAGATCATCTCGCCGGTCATTATCGTTGGTTCCATGCTCTCGGTCTGGACTATGAGTAGCGGCGTGAATGTTCCCGATACTAGTAGGAAGGATAGGAAGATCTCCATGACTAGGCCGAGTGCTATCATCGTCTTGGATAGGCCGATGACCTGGCCCTTCCTGTCGACCGCGGGGAGTTCGAGCGGCTTCTTACTCGGGAATGCGGAGGAGACGCTGTCTCCGCCGGCTCTGCTTATCGATAGTACGCGTCCCGCTTTGTCTCTGATTAGTAGTATCTTCTTTGCTACTTGGCCCTCGGGTTGGTTGGCGCCTATGGCGTCGATGCCGAGGTAGAATAGTCCGCCGATTACTGCTCCGTTGATCCCTATGAAGGGTACCAGTGTGTTGAAGGGGAGGTTGCCGCGGAAGATCATCAGTATCTGGAAGCTGGCGACGGAGGTTGCCGCCGCCAGGCAGATGACTGCAAAGATCTTCGCGCCGTTCAATCTTACTCCCCTCTAGTTTTTCTGGTTGTTTTAGTTTGCAGCTAGGGTGATTACTTGATGACGATCATCAAGCCATGGAACTCGTCGCCAGAGCCGTCGTCGTTGGTGAGTGACTTCCAGAGATTACCAGTTTTTGTGGAATCGGTGATAGTAATCACTTGAGAGACAGCGGTTGAAGCAACTGAATATACACCACTTGTTGGTCCAGTTTGTGTACCACCAGCCGTAGCTACGGTATAGGCCACATCTGCGGAGAGTATTTCACCATCTGTCCCTATGAACATAAAGTCGTAGTTAGTAGGACTTGCACTGAGGGTGAATTTTATCTCAATCTTGTTCTTGCCGAGTGGCTTGCTGCTGTAGGAGCTAATCGTCGTTGTGGATCCTGCGGGGGCCGACACATAGACTGTTGTCGGGTCAGTAGCTAGAGGGGCCTCTGCGGACCAAGCGTAGGTGGTTACTGTCGCCATCGCGAGCAGGACGAATAGTCCGATGATGTACTTTCTTTTCATTACTTTGTTTGCCATTCTTCTTCTTCTCCGTTTGTTTCCGAGCTATGCGTGCCGTCGC
>DUKA01000034.1 GCA_013329615.1 Candidatus Bathyarchaeota archaeon | reverse complement strand
GTTGCTGAACATTGCGGCGAGGCCGATGACGCATAGCAGTACGGCGGAGAGCTTGTAGTCCTTTAGGGACATGTTGGCTATGGGGGGAGGCCAGGGGGTTAAAAAGTTGTGCTCGTTTCGGTAAGCCTTTTATTCACGTTCCTACTCTTCCCCTCTGCAATCCGAGGCGATTAGGCCAAGTGAGCGAAGAACCAGAAGTCACAATCGAGGCCACTACGGCGGGAACCGGCGGTATCAAGCTGTTCGGCGAGTGGAGCTTCGAGAACATAGAGGTCCGGGACCCCGGCCTCAAGAGGTACCTAAAGGTCGCGCCCGTCTTCATGCCCCACTCCGGTGGTCGCCACGAGGCCAGGAAGTTCCAGAAGAGTGAGATGAGCATAGTCGAGCGCCTTGTGAATAACATACTCAAGCCAGGGAGCAGCGGCGGCGACAAGCCACGCGTCACGAATGCGGTGAGGACTGCCTTCAAGATCGTTAGCGTGAAGAGCGGTAGGAACCCTATCGAGATGCTCGTGCGCGCCGTGGAGAACTGTGCCCCCAACGAGGACACCACCCGCATCGGCTACGGTGGCGTCGTCTACAGGCTCGCGGTCGACATCTCCCCGCAGAGGAGGATCGACCTCGCCCTCCGCTTCATATCGAAGGGGATCAAGGAGCAGACCTTCGGCAACAGGAAGACGTTCGAGGAGATCATCGCGGATCAGATCATCGGCGCTGCCCAGAACGACGGCAACAGCTTCGGTGTGCGCAGAAGGCGCGAGATGGAGCGCGTGGCGCTCTCCTCACGGTAAGCCTAGCCTTTTTTATTTTCTCTTTATAGAAGGGTCCCCGCCGCGAAGGCGAGGAGCCCAAAAAGCATCCAATACAGGATCTGGTTCTTGACCTTCCTGCTCTTCTCGCGGCTGTGGTCGCGCAGGAGTGTCACTGCGCCGTAGATGAGTCCGGCGTCTGTGACGGCGACGAAGGGCATGTACCACCAAGTGACTTGGTTCAGTATGATGGGGAGTATTGAGGCCGCGGCGGCGACGATAAAGAAGGCAGATGCGAGGTCGGCTGCCTTGTCTGCGCCGTATGAGACGGCTATCGTCTTGACGCCCCGTGCGCCGTCGCCCTCGATGTCTACTATTCCCTTTGTGACCTCCCTCCCCGTGTTCGAGAGGAAGGCGAGGGCGCTGAACAGGAGAGATGTTGACGTGTTCCCAGCGATGACGCCCCCGTAGATGAAGGGGAGGCCGATGCAAGTGCTGACCATGAGATTCCCGAGGAAGCCCGTCCTCTTGCCCCAAGCGGAGTATATCATCATGAGGAGCCACGAGAATGCGGCGATGGCGAGACTCTGCACGCTTGTTAAGTAGGCTGCAGCCAACCCCACGGCGCTGAGAACCAGCGAGTAGGTTACCGCCTCGTTCGGTTTCACTTCACCGCCGGGTATGGGGCGTCCGGGCTCGTTGACGGCGTCGATTTCGCGGTCGTAGTAGTCGTTTATGACCATGGCGCTGCCGGTAAGGGTGAGGCCCGTGACGAAGGCTAGGGCGAGCGCGGTGAGGGGGACGCCCACAGTGAAGCCTCCCGCCATCGTGACTCCGACGAGGATGCTCAACCCCATCATGACCGAGTTGACCGGCCGAAGTATCCTGAAGAACCCGCCAGCCCTGCCCATCGCATAGGCAGACGCCCCACAGTCTTATTAAAATGCCCCATAAATCATTCAACAAATATTAAATGTTATATTATCGTGAATGTTAATCATTGGTGATGAAAGATGGAGATCGACGCATTCAGGGTGACGCAGCGCGGCGGCGCGGAGGGCTTCGAGATATATGTCTCGACGCTCAGGGCGGTAGACCTCGTCGGCAGATGCTCGTTTGACAGGTGGAGCCCCGAGAACCCCCTCGGTTACCAGAGGCTGCCGGCGGCGAACCGCCTCGGCGATAAGAGGGGCGGAGCACTCAGATACCTGCTCCGGGAGATCGGGTGCTTCCCCACGTCCATCCTCTTGAACATCCGGGGCGAGATAGGCTTCAAGCCCGAGGGGGAGGGGTGGTGCACGCGCGGGAGGCTCGACCTCGGGGAGGAGAGGCTCTGGGTGATAGACGGGCAGCACCGCGTAGAGGCGCTACGCCTCGCCATGGAGAGGAACGCCGACTTCGAGGACTACCCCGTAATAGTCTCCATACTCAGGAAGCCTGCAAAGTTCGACGAGTTGATGCTCTTCTACGTTGTCAACAGGCGCCAGAAGGGGATATCCACCGACCTAGCCAACAGGCACCTACAGAGGATGCTCTGGGAGAGGGGGAGCGGGTGGCTCTACGACTTCGAGGGGCCGCGCGCTGTCCGCATCGGGCTCGGCAGCGAGGTGGTCGACGAGTTGAACTCGAACCCGGAGTCGCCTTGGAGGGGGAGGATAAGGAGGGTCGGCGAGGGCGAGACGCCGGGACAGATCACATCCGACAGGGTCCTCGCCTCGGCGGTCGCCGAGGTCCTGAGGGAGAAGGCGTTCGTCGGCGTTCCGGTCCGAGACTTCGCCTCGGGTCTTGCCCTATACTGGAGGGAACTCAGCAGGATATACTCCGAGGCGTTCGATGAACCGGCGGGGTACACCCTGCTCTCCCCGACGGGAATAAGGGCGTTCACCCTCCTCTTCGCAGCGGTCTATAAGCAGTCGATGGAGGGAGGCCCCGTAACAAGTGAGGTGCTCGCCGCCGTGCTTGGCGGCCTGCTGAAGAAGACAAAGACGCACAGTGAAACCGTCTTCCGTCAGCCGATCGAGGTCGGCGTACTGGCAAGCGGGGGAAAGCTCTCAGAGTTCAGCGCAACCGAACTATCCCGCCACCTCGCCGAGAAGCTCAAGCTCGCCTCGGGCTAAACCCTCTCTATGAGGACCTTCTCCCCAGAGCGTGCTCGTTCTAGGGTCTTGGCGTCGCCCACTATCTT
>DUKA01000207.1 GCA_013329615.1 Candidatus Bathyarchaeota archaeon | reverse complement strand
CCCGGGCACAGCCAGAACCCCGTCCCGTGGGACGAGCCCGCCGTACCATACGGAGCTGGCTTCACAGACGCCCACAACATGCTCGGTACCGCCGCGTGCTTCGCAGCAACAGCATTCAAGGCAACGCTAGAGCGCCATAAAATACCCGCTAGAATCAAGCTCCTCGGAACACCCGCCGAGAAGCTCTGCGTCGGCAAGCCCTTCATGGCGCGCGACGGGCTCTTCGAGGGCATGGACGCACTACTCGCCTGGCACCCAGGTGGACCCACCAGCGTCCTCGGCGACGTCTGGCCCCTCACCTACATGAGCATGGTCTTCGAATTCAAGGTCGAGTCCGCCTCCGGAGGCCAGAGCGGCGACGTCAGCTACCCCGGTGCCCTCGACGCTGCGATGCTCATGTACAACAACGTCAACGCGATGAAGGAGCACATGCCCGCCCTCATGCGCAGGGGCGGGAGTATAAACGAGTTCATGATGACCGGAGGGCAGTGTACGGTCTCAACACCCGAATTCAGCCAGATCGTCTACGCGTGGAGGACGGAGGACCTCCCAGACCAGGACGCGATCAGGAAGGTCATAGAGCGCTGCGCACAGGGCGCAGCCATCGCCGCCGACTGCAAGGTCGAACCACGCATCATAACAGCCGTCAGGACGGGGCTACCCAACACGACGATGACCAACCTCGTCATGGAGAACCTGCTCGCACACGGCCCACCCAGATACACGGAGGAGGACAAGGCATTCGCGAGGGAGATCCAACGCAACCTTGGCCAGAAGGAGACGAAGCAGCCCTACGACGTCACAATCGTCCCACCCGAGAAGGCATACGGCGCCTTCCACCCCGCCGACGACGTCAACGAGTTCACCTGGCACGCCCCCACGGCGCGCCTCTACGTCAGCAAGGCGATGACGAGAGGCTTCAGGTACCCACGCTGGGTAGAGTCCGCCCTCTGTGGCGTGGGAGCGACACACCGCATGGGCGAGACCGCCGCTAAGATACTCGCCGCCAGCGCCGTCGACCTCGCCAAGAAACCCGAGGCGCTCAAGGCTGCGAAGGCAGAGTTCGACAAGAGGCGCGCAGAGCACTGGGAGAAGCCCCTCATGCCCAAGGGCGTCAAGCCCCCGGTAGGCCTCCGCTGGCCCGAGTGGGTAGACCGCCCCGGCTCCGAGTGGTGGATACCTCCCCCCAGCTAAAATCGAGTCGATGCCTATTTCCCCGCACCATCACACGCGCCTCCGAGGTGACCGGAAAGCCCATCACACCCAAGCAGCGCGTAACCATGGACCAGGCCATCCACATGTACACGACCAACGCAGCCTACATCGGCTTCGACGAGAAGAGAAAGGGCACAATCGAGGAGGGGAAACTCGCCGACTTCACCGTCCTCTCCGGCGACCCATACGCGGTCGGCGCCGAGAAGGTGCGTGACTTTAGGGTCGAGATGACTATAGTCGGCGGAAAAGTCGTCTACCAGCGCTAGCCTACCAACGGTTTAATTCCCTGTGCACCCCCCATAGCGGGAGTGGCTCAGATGCAGGTCGCCGACGGTGTCCACCAGTTCAAGGTACCCATGAGGCACAACCCCCTAGGATACACCTACTCATATTACCTCAAGGAGGCGGAGACCCTCATCGACGCGGGCATCCCCGGATGGGACGCCTACTCCGCCCTCGAGAAGCAGCTCCAAGAGCAGGACACACACGTCAAGGACCTCGAGCGCATCATCATCACCCACATGCACAACGACCACGTCGGCCTCATCGAGTACATCCGTGAACGAGGCGCCGTCGAGACCATCGCACACAGGATCGCGGAGGAACACCAGCAGGCACAGATCAAGTGGTACAAGGACATGTACCGGAACATCTCCGAGGAACTCCAGCTCCTAGGCGGAGGCTCCTTCCAGCAGTTCCTCAGCCGCTTCGAACACGCCTTCAGGGAGGACCCCAAGCCCCTCAGGCTCGATAAACTCGTCGAGGACGACGCGGCGCTCGACCTCCCCGGCGTGAAACTCAGGGTAATCTGGACACCCGGCCACGCGGCGGAGCACATCTGCCTGCACGACGCCGAGAGGCGCATACTCTTCAGCGGCGACCACGTCCTCCCAAAGATCACCAGCCACGTCAGCGAACACACATGGGAGAAACGCGACCCACTCGGCGACTACCTCAACAGCCTCATCAAGGTCCGCGATCTCCCCGTCGACCTCACCCTCCCCGGGCACGAGCATAGCTTCACGAGCCTCCCCGACAGGGTCTCGCAGCTATTCAAACACCATGAGGCGCGCCTAGTGGAGGTCAAAGAGGCCCTGAAGGGGGGAAAAAGCACCGTCTTCGACGTCGCGAGTGCCATACACTGGGACAGCCGCCCATGGCTCATAATGGACTTCTGGACGAAGCGCATGGCCGCCACAGAGACCTACGCACACCTCGTCTACCTGCGCAACAAGAGCGAGATAAGGGAAGAAGTGATAGACGGCGTGCTACGGTACAGCCTAGCTTAACGCCAGACCTTCACACCCTTCTCGACGAGGTACTGAGCCGCAAGGTCGGCGATGTCGGGCGCCTTGAAGGGTATCCGCATCTCCTTGATCTGCTCAAGAAGGTCACGGTACGTAATCTCCTCGCGCCCCTTCTTGACGTACTGGTCCATGATGGTCTGCGCCACCTCCTCCGCAACCCTGTACTTGGGACTCAAAGTCCTGTAGTGGTGCCTCAACGCTGCGGCGATCTCGTCACCGCTCGCGCTGCTAAGTGCCCAGACGGTTGGGCGTGGACCGCCCTTGCTCGACTGGACCTTCGACACCTTCAACGCGGGGCTGATGAGCCCGACCGCCCTCAGCCTCTTCAACGTCCTGTAAACAGTCGCCTCGGGCTGGTTGAGCTCGGTCTGCAGCACCCATGCGGTCCCCGCGCCGTGAAGGCAAAAGTATAGGAACGTCTCCGCGACAGCTGGAGAACTGAAGATGTTCTCGCTGAAGTTGAGGAGCTCCTGTATGTTCTTCAGAGTGGTTGCGAGGTCGTTTTTCTCATTAAGGAGGAGCAGCTGGCGGAAGATTTGGGTATATTTTACGAAGTTGCTCTCCTCGGGCTTAACCCTACCGACCGATCGACTTTTATCGACGTTTAACGCATCTCTCAGGGGCACCACTCGAGCCATAGTGTCTTCACATAACCCAGCCTTTCGTCGGCGAAAGGAAAACAGCCGCGATAAGCTTATAAGATTACTTGTTAACAAGTAAACATGTAAACAAGTAATCAGGTCGCACCGTAAACATGACACGCAAGACAGTCGCCATCCGAGGCCTCGACACGGGGCTTTACAACGAGGTATTCTCAATGGCGAAAAAGGATGGCAAGCGTGTCAGCGACCTGGTGAATTCAGCCCTCAAGGCTTACATCGACGGGGACGCCGCACCTGCGAAACCTGAGGAGTCTGTGGCGAGCAGCGTCGGAGGGCAGCCCGCGGGGAGCTTCGTCCTCACCGTGGAGGATGAGGGCGAGGTCACGCTCTCAAAGAACGACGTACTCGACATAAGCAGGGACATGGGCCCCTTCAAGATCGAGAGCAGCGGGACGCTGACCTTCGAGAAGGACGTGGACGCGGAAACGCTCCGGGGCATCGAGAAGATCGTGATCCTCTCGGGTGAGGTCAGGGTACCAAAGAAGACGTACCCACAGTTCCTTATTAAGTGCCAGATCAAGGGTAAACTCGACAAGTATTGAGCCCCCTTGTCCTCGTCGGCGTGGAGGACGGCAGCTTCGAGGCATTCAAGCCAGAAAAGAGCACACTTCTCTGCACCGTCTGCGTGGTGGGGAACCGCGTCGAGTGGGTCCGTTTGGGGAGTGTCGCCGTTGATGGGCGCGAGGCGACGGGGGTTCTTCTCAGGTTACTAAGGGGGGCCAAGTTTGACGCGCTGATACTCGGCGGTGTGAGCTTCGCTGGCTTCGACGTCGTAGACCCGAACGAGTTGCACGAGGCGTTGGGGGTTCCGGTAATCGTCTACTCGCCTGAGAGACCCGATAGCGCCTCGACGCTGGCGGCTCTGAGGGCGAACTTCCCCGACTGGGAGGGGAGGTGGGCACCCATCGAGAGGCTTGGGGAGGTTTACAGCGTCGTAACCAAGGCGGGGTCGCCGCCGGTCTTCTTCGAGGTCGCGGGCTGCACGAAGGAGTACGCGGAGGGTGTATTGAGGGAGTCGGCGTCTCTCACTAGGGCGCCGGAGCCCGTAAGGGTCGCGGGGTTGATCGCCCGTGGGCTCACTAGAAGCGCTTGAAGTCGAGATCGAGGGTCTGGTGGGTCTGCAGGTCGAATATCGTGGCGACGCCCGTGGTTGGTTCGAGTTGCATGCGCTTCTGGAATGGAGTCTGGTCCTGCCAAGAGCCCGCCGAGACTAGCGTGACGCCCTTGTAGCGTTTGGTCTCGTTTATGTGGACATGCCCCATGACCATGGCGTCGGGTATGCTGCCGATCACGAGCCTGTCGGTGCGCTCGGGTGCTATTGGTGTGCTCTGCCCGTAGCGGGGGGCGAGGTGGCGGCACCTGAAGAGGAGCTCCATCGCCTTTATGGGGTGCTGGAACTCGTATCCGGGGGTGCTGCTGAGTATGTCGTCCACCCCCTTGCCGTGCTCGGCGAGCACCTCGACTCCGTTGAGGTTGAGCCTACATGGGCTGGGGAGCATCTTGACGCGCGGGTTCTCGTAGAGTTCCTTGGCGTATTCCTTGGGGATGGGTGGCTGGGGCATACTGTGGCGGGTGGCGTCGTGGTTGCCCGGCGTTATGACTATCTCGACGTAGTCCGGGAGCTGCTTCAGAAGCTCGGCTGCTGCCCGGTACTGCTCACGTATGTCGGTTATGGTGAGTTCTGCGAACTGCTCGGGGTAGATTCCGACGCCGTCGACGAGGTCGCCGGCGATTACTACGTATTTGACGCGTGCGGCGGCGTCCCTGCTCTGCGGGGGGCCGAGTTCGAGGTTCATCCAGTCGATGAACTTGTCGAAGAGGTCGCCTCGAAAGTATTTGGAGCCGACGTGGATGTCTGCGAGTAGGGCAGCGTATAGTGGGTCTGGGCTTCTGTGAGGGGTGTTAGCGGGGACGTCGGGCCAGATCCAGTCGTTAGCGACTAGGAGGTCGTCGGTGTACTTGACGGCGTCGACAGCGATCACCTGATCCTCTTGCAGCTCGAGCCCGTGACGCATCACTTCTTCGTCGCTCGCCATGACGCTAATCGTGGAGCGGCGATCTTCCAGCTCTATGAAGAGCTTGGAGCCTCGTGTGCGCTTCTCGGAGACGATTCCGATGGTCTTGAGCTTGGTTTTGATGGGGAGTTTTAGCGCCTGATCTATTGCGATAGCGTCTTTGACGTCTACTCGGCGCTTGAGTATGGTCTCGAGGCGGTCGTATCGGCTCTGGAAGTATTGCAGGAAGCCCTCGGCGTCGCTTGCGGGTTGGGCGGGTTCCTCTTCGAGGACCTTGAGGGGGGCTCCCTTGTCTCTGGCGGGTATTGGTCTGTTCTTCTGTGGGAGCGGCTCGGGGCGGGGCGTCTCGACTAGGGCGAGTAGGTAGTCCTTGTCGAGGACGAAGAGAGGGGGATTAGAAGAGTCCGCCTTGATGACCGCCTTCTGTGCTATGGTCTCTGATATTTCGGCGGATAGCCCGTTCAGGTAGGCGTAGGCTTCGGGGCTTAGCTGGTAGCCCGAGGCTATGATGTGCTGTAGGAACT
>DUKA01000105.1 GCA_013329615.1 Candidatus Bathyarchaeota archaeon | reverse complement strand
CGCCAGTTCCGCGAGATACCCGGTCTACGCGAGGCGAAGCCCGGCGTCAACCCGGACTACGCAAAGTGTGTCGACATCGCCACGATCGGCGCTATACAGGAGCTCCTACCCGCCACGATCCTTATAATCGTGGCCACGCTCGCCGTCGGCTTCATCTTTGGCATACAGGGCCTCGGCGGGTACCTCGCAGGCGCCATCTTCAGTGGCCTCGTCTTCGCGCTGCTCATGAGCAACGCGGGCGGCCTCTGGGACAACGCCAAGAAGTACANNGACACGGTCGGTGACCCCTTCAAGGATACTGCCGGTCCGAGCCTGAACACGATGGTGACCGTAATCGGGCTCGTCGCCAACATCTTCCTCCCCCTCTTCCTCCTCTACGCCCTCATCAAGTAAGCTAGAGGGGGCACCCCATTACATTTATTAGCTCGTAGACTTCTCTAAGGCTTCGCATAGGAGAATCCGTCAATGTACCGGCACCTCAAAGAGGCTTGGAAACGTCCGGCGAAGAGCTACGTGCAGGATCTCATGCGCCAGCGCGTCGTCGCCTGGAGGCGGCAGCCCGCCGTCAACAGGGTTGAGAAGCCGACGCGTCTAGACCGCGCCCACAGGCTTGGCTACAAGGCCAAGAAGGGCATAGTGGTGGTTCGCGTACGCGTCCGCCGCGGTGGCGCCCACAAGCTCAGAGCCGTCCTCGGCCGCAGGCCGAAGAAGATGGGTGTAACGAAGTTCACCCCAGCGAAGAGCATACAACTCATAGCTGAGCAGCGCGCTTCGAAGAAGTTCATCAACCTCGAAGTCCTGAACAGCTACTGGGTCTGGCAGGATGGTGTGAACAAGTGGTACGAGGTCATAATGGTTGACCCCGCGAGCCCTCACATCAAGGCCGACAAGGACCTGAATTGGGTCTGCAGAAAGTAAGAACCCCGGGGCGTTAGCCCCAATCTGTTTTTAGTTATACTCTTGCTTGGCGTAGTTGCCCTTCGTAGGCTTCTTGCCGAGAAATATGACGTTGAAGTCGTTTTTCATTATCATCCACGTATATTTGGCGAGGCCAAGCTTCTGGATGCGGCGGATGGAGTAGTCTACCTGTATGCGCTTGTTCAACGCCATTTTGCCGTGTGGGCCGAGTCTCTTCGCTATCTCCACATCGTCCGAGTAGGCGAGGTCACTGTAACCGTTTATGCGGATGAAGGCGTCCCGGCGGAAGGCCGTGTTGGCGCCACAGAGGTGGTAGTATCCCACCTTGGAGCCAGCCCAGCGGAGGCCGTTTGCGATCTTGAAGCCACATTTATAGGCGCCTGACTCGAGGATGTGCATCTCCTTCGGTATCATTGGATCGAGGTAACCGGTGACTGCCACCATCCTCTCATCCTTGAAGTCGTTGAGTATAATTTCTAGCCAGTCCTCGTCTGGGAGGCAGTCGGCGTCTGTCGTGGCGACTATTTCGCCCTTGGCAGCCATGGCGCCGTCGTTTCGGGCGCCGCCGACGCCGTGGCTCACCTGCTGTATGACTTTGTCTGCGTACTTCGCCGCTATCTCTGTTGTCCTGTCCTTGCTGTTGCCGTCGACCACGATGATCTCGTAAGCGTCGCGGGGGATGGACTGCTTCGTGAGGGCGGTTAGGCAGCCCTCGATGTTCTTCTCCTCGTTGTATGTTGGCACGACTACTGTGATCATTTCTTCGCTTCTTCCTCCGCCGCCTTCTTCCCCGAGAGGATCGATTTGTCCATGTTGAGGTACTCCCACTCTCCGAAGCGTCCTATGGGGGAGGCTCCGAGGGTCTTCAGGTATGTTTGGATGAGATTAACGTTTCTCCGGTGGTTGAGGTCGTAGACGACGTAGGCGTACTTGAAATCGAGGGCGTCGAACACCTCCAGCTTGTCGTCGTCGCGCAGTATCTCGGCGTCTACGAGGCCGGCCCAGACTCTCTCCTTTGTCTCCGCGGCGTCGGGTTTGGCACCTCTGTATGTGACCTCGACGACTATACTGCTCTTCCCCTTGGGGACGGTCTCGGGTGAGAGGTTCATGGGGAAGCTGATCCTGTTGAATGGGTACTGCTTCTCTGGGAAGTAGAGCCAGTGCTTGTCGCTGATAACGGCTCTGTCGACTCCTATGTTGAAGCAGGCGAGGCTGTTGTAGACAAGCGCCTCGGATGCCTTGACGACTTCCTCGGGGGCGGATTTTACCATCTTGACCAACTCGGGGAGGGGGACGGACGACAGTACCTTGTCCGTCTCCTGCCTCTTTGGTTCCCCGTTTCGCGTGTAGATTACTTCGAGGCGCTTTCCCTTGGGGCGTATCTCGGAGACGTCTGAGTTGAGGTATGTCTCCTTGACCCTCTTGGCGAAGGCGTTGGGGATGGAGCCTATTCCGCCGACGCGTGGGTATAGGAAATAGGCGTTCGGGCCGTACTCTCTCTCCCCCTTGCTCTCCGCTCCCTTGATCATCTCCTCGACGCTAGGCGAGGGGACTCTTCCAGCGATCCACTCTATGCTCATCTGTTCGAGGGGGTACTTCCATATCTTCTCGTTGTAGGGTACCATGTAGTGCTTCGCGACCCCCTCCCCCATCGTCGCGCATATCCACTCCATGAAGTTACTGGGTTGGATGTCCCGCCTGTGGCGGGCGCCCTCTATGCACTCGTCTATGACCTCCCGGGGGAGGCCGTGCAAGTTGACCTCGAATGGGTACTCGACATATGTGCCACGTGTGTAGATGAAGGCGCGCCGCCTCTGCCTGATGAGGTCGCCGTTTAGCAGCTCGTTAACTAGGCCATTCACGTACTGGCTGCCCGTGAAAAAGATGTGTGGGGCGAGGTCGAACGTGTAGCCCTTGGTAATGATGCTCCTGCAGAGGCCACCCACCTCACTGTCTCTTTCTAGAACCCTGTAGTCCTTACCCATGTGGTACGCGGCGCTCAGCCCCGAGAGGCCCGCACCTATGATGATCTTCATAATGGTCAACTCGCGTGGAGTTGCTTATTGGTTGCGTGAAGGCTCTTAAACTTCGTGGGGTCAGCCGAGTGCCTTGATGAGCTTCTCGGCGACGATGGTGCTGTTGCCTAGCTGCGCCTCCTTGGACTCCGCGCCGATGTGGGGGGTGCAGACGACGTTCTCCAGCTTGACGAGTTCCATGTTCTTCGTGGGCTCCTCCTCGTAGACGTCGAGGGCTGCGCCGGATAGGTGCCCCATCTTCAGGGCGTCGAGGAGCGCTTTCTCCTCTATGATGCCTCCGCGGGCGGCGTTGATGACTATGGCGCTCTTCTTCATCTTGGAGAAGGTGGCAGCGTTGAACATGTGCTTCGTCTGCGGGAGCAGCGGGACGTGGATCGTAACGAAGTCGGACTCGGCGAGGAGCTTGTCGAGGGACACCGACTCTGCGCCGATCTCGTTCACGAAGTTCATCATCTTGTCGATCATGACGTCGTAGCAGAGGACGCGCATGCCGAGTGCCTTCGTCTTCTTGCCGACGAGGTAGCCGATGCGGCCGAAGCCGACGATGCCCATCGTCTTGCCGCTTATCTCGAAGCCTGTGAGCTTGTTCTTCGCCCACTCGCCGCGCTTCATGGATGCGTCGCCCTTGGCGATGTTTCTGCTGAGGCTGAGCATGTAGCCGAGGACGAGCTCGGCGACGGCGTTGCTTGGCGCCTCGGCGCTGTTCACCACCTGTACGCCGAGTGCCTTGGCGGTCTCGGTGTCTACGTTGTCGAGGCCGACGCCGCTTCGCGCCACTATCTTGAGCTTGGGCTTCCCCGCCTGCAGCACCTCCTTGGTGACCTTGGTGCGGCTCCTGACGACGAGCGCGTCGTATGTGCCGGCGACCTTGACGAGGTCGGGGGCGGTTATCTCCGTTTTGAGGTCGACGTGGTAGCCGGCCTCCTTTAGCATCTTGACGCCCACCTCGTCGATGGGGTCGCAAACGAGTACCTTCACGTTCTTCATCTCTATCACCTTGTCTTTGCGGCTACTATCTGTATTACGTCTTTGTCCTTGAGTACTTGAGCTTCTCCCAGTCGGCGCTTCGTGCGTGCGTCGACCGCGAATAGGAAGCTCTTTGCGAGGTCTGTGTGTACTACGCCGGCGAAGCCCCGGGCGGTCGTCCCATAGGGGACGAGGAAGCAGTCTGGGAGGACCCTACCCTTTCCGTCGGTGAGCTTATCAGCGTCCTCGACTGGGAAGACGACTATCATGTCGAGGAGGCGGAAGAACGCCTCGTTTATGGCGTTCTGCATCCCAGTGCCGCCGTACCTCTTGAAGACCTTCTCCCTGATGCTTTCCAGCGCCTTGAGCTGGTTGGGATTGAGCTTCTCGGGGTGGAGGATTGTAAAATCCTCGTCACCGGGCGTGTACTTGATGAGGCCGGCTTCGGCCGCGCGGCGGAGAGCGAGCTCAGCCTCAGCGCAGGTCGGGACGACCTTGTAGCCCGCCGCCCTTATCTTCTCGATGTTCTCGGCGGCGAAGTCCTTATCCGCCTTGTTCGCGGCGACGATGAGGGGCTTGGACGCCTTGCGCAGCTCCGTGGAGAACCTCGCTCTGTCTTCCCTAGTCCACTGGGCACCCTTGAAGGGGTTGAGCTTCGCCTTCTCGCACGCCGTCTGTATGTGGTTTCGGGTGATGCCGAGCCCGCTGAGCTTCTCGTCTATGTGCTTCCATATCTCCTCGTGCTTCATCTCGGCGGTGCGGGCGGGGCGCTCCCAGTCCTTGCTTACTATTGCGTTGATCCAGGCGTCAAACTCCTCCTCGAAGAGTTTGATGTCGTCCAGGGGGTCGTGTGTGCCGGGGGCGCAGCTCACGCCGCCCTCGTCGGTTGATCCGGCGGCGTCGCAGACTACTATGAGGGCGTCGGCTCGGCGTACCTCGTCTAGGAACTGGTTTCCGAGTCCCTTTCCTTCGTGGGCGCCTCGTATGAGGCCGGGGGTGTCTATGAGATCGATGGGGACTAGGCGGACGCCGTCGACGCAGGCGCTGTTGTTCGGCTGGTCCTTTACGTTTAGTTCCTTGCAGACGCAGGGCGTGCGCAGGTAGCCGACGCCCCTGTTCGCCTTGATCGTGGTGAAGGGGAAGTTCGCTATCTCGACGGGTTTGAGGGTGGCTGCAGCGAAGAATGTGCTTTTGCCTACGTTTGCCTTGCCTACGAGTCCTACGAGAGGCGGCATGTGTATCGGTATTGGTTGGGGTGCGGGTCTAAAACCCTTTTCGGCGACGCTTATGGTGTGCTACTTATCATAACGGAAAAACTTTTTTTGACGACTTCTTGGAGGCCGTGTCCCGTTGTTGCTTGAGGCATATCCCTTGTCGAATGCTAGGGTGCTCGACTAGTCGATCTTCAGGATGCCCTTCTGCTTGAGTTCCTCTACCTGCCCCTGCGTGTAGCGCCAGAATATCTCGCCGCGCTCCTCCGTCTGGAAGTCCCAGGGGCTGACCAATACTATGTCGCCTTCTCTTATCCACGTGCGGCGCTTCATCTTGCCGCGAATCCTGCAGACGCGTACGAAGCCGTCTTGGCACTTGACGCTCACCCTGTCGAAGCCGAGCATCTTCTGCGCTATGCCGAGGACGTCGTTCTTCGATGGGTAGACCATCGTGTGCAGGCTCTTCTCGCTGAGCACCTTCTTTTTACCCAAATGCCTACCTTCCTAGTCTTTGCATACTGCGCAGCTTAAAAAGTTGGGTGCTAGATGGTTTATAATTCGGCCTTTTTTAACTGCTAAAACGGCTTTTTTAGCGGTTTTGGACGTTGAGCAGCTCCCTTCTGAGGCTCGCCTTCTCGAGGGTTAGCTTATTTATCTTCTCGGCGTTGTTCTGCATCTTCGCCTTGTACTTGCTTATGCACTCCTCGACGTCCGCGCTGTTCTTCCTCATCTCGACCGTGCTGTCGAGGTCGTCCGGCGAGTTGACGATGACGACCCCGCCCCCGCTTCGGGCGTTTTCGAGGGTCTTGAGTCCCCTCTTCATCGTGAGGTACTCCTTGCTGTGCTCGATGTCCTTGATACTCTTCTCTATCTCGAGTATCCTGAGTAGGGTAGCTCTTCTCTCGGAGAAGGACATCAAGGTATAATGTGCATCCGGGGCTTATAGGTTTTTAAAAGGTGGTCGTCGCCGTGTTTCGGCGGTGTTCGGGGTCACTTTTCATAGAATCCGGGTCCCTTGTGGGGGCCAAAGCTCTTTAGGCCACTCTCCTTGAGCTGTTTTCGGAGGGCGTTCGCCTCATCCTTCTTTACGTCGCCCCTCTTTTCGAGGAAGCTGATTATCTCCTCGGCCTCCTTTGGCTTTCTGCATCTTCTGATGAAGTCGATGGCGCCTGGCGTGAATCCGGCGTATTTCCTGTCTTCCTTGTAGCCGGGCTCGGTGGAGGACGGTGGTTCTATCACCTCGCGCAGGTCGACCTTTGAGGCTCCCGTCTCCATCTCGTCGGCTATGTGGGGGAAGAGTCTCCTGAAGTCCTTCTTCTCCATCGGGCTAGACGCTGTTTGCCCCGTTAATTAATCTGTCTTTGGCTTCTCGCGTGGCCCATCGGGGGTGAGTATGATGCCCTCGGGTACGTCCTTGTCGACGGTGACTCCGGGGGCTATCCATGCTCCTGCGCCGACCTTGACGCCGGGGTGGAAGCTCACGTTGACACCCGTCTGGCAGTCGTCACCCATCACCATGCCGAGTTTCCTGTGCCCCGTGTCGACGCGCTTGTCCTTGACGGTCATTTTGACGTTCTTGTGGTCGAAGCGGAGGTTTGCGGTGATCGTTCCCGCGCCTAGGTTGCAGCGTTCGCCTATTATCGAGTCGCCGATGTAGCTCAGGTGGGGGACAGCCGCCTTCTCCATGAGTATGGTGTTCTTGACCTCGCAGCTGGCGCCGACGCGGTTGCCGCCGACGAGGGTCGTGCCCGCCCTGATGTAGTTGTTCGGGCCGACGTCGCAGTCTGGGCCTATGTAGACGGGTCCCTCTATGTAGACGCCGCTTCGGACGCGTGCGGTGGGGGCAACGTAGACGGGGCCATGCATGTGGGTGCCCTCCTCGACCACGCCTTCGATATTCGACTCGAGACGTGACAATGCCCTGGTGTTTGCCTCTAGGACATGCCATGGGTGGCCTATGTCGAGCCAGTCTCCCTCGTCC
>DUKA01000170.1 GCA_013329615.1 Candidatus Bathyarchaeota archaeon | reverse complement strand
GGTGGGACGCTGCTGCTGGTGCCGGGGAGTCCGGTGCCGCGTGAGATGGTTCGGGCGATGGTTGAGGCGAGCTGCGTGAACGTGGAGGCGCTGCTTGAGGAGTTCGACGTCCGGGGTAGGGGCGTGTATCTTCCTCCAAAGGAGGGGCGCGGCTACGTGTATGTTCCGTTGAAGGGGGGTGCCGATGTGTCGGGTGCGATGAGGGCGCCTACTCGGGTGTTTGTGAAGGTTGGCGGTGCGCCGGGGCTGATGGTCTTCCCGCCGGGGTCCGAGGTCGTGCGCCTGTCTGGGCTTGGCGGGGAGGCGGGTCTTGAGGAGGCGCTGGGCTTCGTGTTGGGTGACTTCCTTGAGGCGGTTCACGGGGTGAAGGCGATCCGTGAGGGTGACCGCGTGGTCGTGGAGTATAGTGGGCCGGTTGTGGGTACGGGGTTCCCGCGGTTCGTCGCGGTGTTGGGGTCGCTGCCGGTGAGTGTCGGGGGGAGCGTGTTGGCGTCGGTGCTCTCCGCGCCTGTGGAGCTCGTGGAGGAGGAGTCGTCGCCGGGCAGGATCCGGGCAGTCTATAGGGTGCATGCTGTTGGATAGGCAGAAGGTCTACGTCTCGTCGCTTGGTTTCCTGCTGATGTTGACGACTGTGGCGTTGTCGGCTCTTCACGAGGCGAGGCTCGAGGTGTATGTGAGCCTGTTTGCGGTTTGTTACTTCGCGGCGTCTGCGCTGTTCCGCCCAAGGCGCAGGTGGTTTGACGTTGTGGGTGGGGGGCTGTTCGCGGCGTTCTGCGTCATCGTGGCGATAAAGGTGCTGGACATCCTATTTTGACTGCGCGCAGGGTTCTCTTCACCGTCTTCTTCGCCGTTGTGTTGATTGGGTCGGTGGTTCCCGCTGGGTTGGCCGAGGATCTGCCCCGGCACAGGGATCCCCTTGACTTCGGGCCCGAACAGCCGAATCTCAGGAGCCTTGAGGCTTTGTATGGGTTCGTCTTCAACTGGACGATGGTCGAGGATTACTCGATGGCGTTGAGTTGGCTGGATTTCTCGGGTTTCGTGTTCGCGCCAGCGGCTACCAAATCGGTGATGGACAGGTTCACGACGTTGTTCGGGTCGGCGATTGGGGATCTGAATCTGACGAAGGCGGATATCGAGATGATCAAGGCGTATATTCGGCGTCTGAAGGTGGATGACGCGAAGGCCGCGATCGCGGTTGCTTTGTTGAGGCTGGATGGTGCGAATGTTACAGTTGGTGGGATGGATCTATCCGCGGCTCAGTTGGCTGCGATTCTGAAGGGGTCTCCTCAGGAACTTCTAGCAGGAGACGAGGGGTTGAGGGAGCTCATCGAGAAGTATCGGTTGGAGTTGCTCGCGTTGTTGAAGCAGGCGGAGGATTCGAGTAAACCCATCACGTTGCCAGATGGAACCGTGTTGCCGAGTGGAACCGTGCTTCCCGATGGGACGGTGCTGCCGGATGGTGGCGTGTTGTTGCCTAATGGGACCATTATCACGTTTATTCCGACTCGTTTGGTGATTAAGGTCTCTCCCATGGAGGCTCTTGTGGGGTCGAGTGTGCTCGTGAGGGGGAACCTCACCGACTCGTCTGGACTGGGGCTCGCGTCGCGTAGGGTCAATGTCTTCATCGATAACGATGTGGCGGGTGTCGTCTATACTGATGAGTCTGGATCGTTTGTCTTGACGCTGGGGGTTCCCTACCTCTACAGGGATCATGTCACAGTATCGGCTCAGTACTTGGGGGAGGTTTTGGGTAACAGCGTCTACCTTCCCTGCTCCTCGAATGACGTCGAGGTGAAGCTGATCTATTACACACCCGTGATCTCGATCGATATGCCTCAGGTAGTCTACCCGGGAAAGGTCTTCACCATCTCCGGGGTCGTCAGGCATGATGGTGTGGGTGTTGACGGCTTGGCGGTGGAGGTCATTGCCTTTGGCACGTTGGTCCACCTCACTTCGGGTGATGGCGGGCGCTTCTCCGCCGTCTTCTCGGTTCCACCGAATTCTCCAGAGGGGCTTGCTGGGGTGGGTGTCTATTCTTCTCCGCGTGACGTGTTTGGTCCCGCCGGCTTCGTCGGGTATGTGGATGTCGTGCGCGTGCCTCTTATGCTGAATGTTGATTATTCGTCTTGGGCGGTCTCGGGGTTGCCCTTCAGGGTCTCTGGGTCGGTCTTCCTCGATGGTGCTCCCGTCAGCAATTGTACCGTTCGGCTGGGGGGTAGCGTCGGGGACTCTGAGGTGGCGACGGGCTCGGATGGGAGGTTTGAGTCTGAGGTTGCGCTCCCGTTCTCGCTCTTCACGGCTGATTACTCGTTCAACGTTAAGGCTTACGCCTCTGAGCCGTGGGTCAAGGATGCCTCTGTCGGTGGGGAGGTGTTTGTTGTTAACATCGTGACGCTGATCGCGGGGCCCGTGTTGCTCGGTGGCGCCGTCTATTATGGCTCTAAGCGGCTGCGTGGGTATCGGAAGCCTAAGCGTAGGGTGGCTGAGGCGCCGCTTGTTGAGGATGGTCCCGTTGCCTTAGCCGCTCCGGTTGCTGGGGCTGAAGTGGAGGCGGGTCCAACATCGGTGAGGGGGGCGTATGGGTCTGCGGTTGAGCTTGTGGTGAAGAGGACGGGGGTCGAGCCTAGGCCGAGTGAGACGCTTAGGGAGTATCTTGATGTGACTGAGGGGCGGCTTGGGGCCGGTGCCAAACTGTTCCGAAGCTTGACGTTGATGTTTGAGAGGTGGCTCTACGGTGGCCCCGAGGTGCGTATAAGCGTCGTGGAGAGGCTTCTCAAGAGAATTAGGAGTCTTTTCTCTTGAGGACACGGTTTATTCTTCTCATAGGGTTGGTGGCTTCAGTCGTCGCCTTGGTTGGGTTGACCTGGTTCTACCCTTCGGTTGATGATCTATTCGTTGAAAATCCGTTCTGGAATGGGTTGTCGGATGTGTATGTGGCCGTTCAGCCGGTTAGGGTTGGGAACCTCACACAGTTGGTGGATGTGGTTGGGGATGTTTCGAACTCTACGGTGCTTTTCCTCGGGCCTTCGAAGCCATTTTGGGTTTCCGATGTGGAGATTATAGGCTCGTATCTGGGTAGTGGTGGGACTGTTGTGCTGGCGGATGACTTCGGGTCGGGGAACATGCTCCTTGAGGGGCTTGGGTTGGATGCGAGGTTTTCGGGGCTGCTAATGCAGGATCCCCTCTTCAAGGACCGTGCGAGTTTGTTGCCCGTCGCCTATAACTTCACGTCGGGGGGTTCGGCGCTGGGTGTGAGGTATGTGGAGTTCAACTACCCGACGGTGCTGACTGGGGTGAGTGACGCGAATGTGCTCCTCTGGTCGACGTACTTCAGCTATGTTTCGGTGGGTGTCTCGCAGCCGGGTGACTCGTCCACGTATGGTCCGTTTCCGCTCATGGCGAGCATGAGGGTGGGTAAGGGGACGTTGATCTTGATCGCAGATTCGAGTACCTTCATTAATGGTATGTATGGGTTGGGGGATAACGCGGCGCTGCTGCGGGGGCTCGTGAGGGGGACGGTTGTGATCGATGAGTCTCACTCGGTTACCTCGCTGCTTACTATCATAAAGGAGGCACTGGTGGCCATCTACGCGTTTTTAAGTCTGACGGAGATAAGGTGGGGGCTCGTCGCCGTGGGCGTCGTGGCCGGGTTTAAGGTTAAATGGGATAAGCCGGTTGAGGATAGGGAAGACGAGGTCGCGGCCACGCTCCGTAGCCACCCGGAGTGGGACAGGAAACTCGTGGAGAGCGTAGACGAGCTGAGGAGAAAGACGGATGCAGGCTGAAGAGGTCCAGGCTAGGCTTACGAGCATAAGGAAGAGGGTCGGCGAGGTCGTCGTCGGCTACGATGACGTTGTGGAGACGCTGATCGTCGCGCTGCTCTCCGGTGGGCACGTGTTGCTTGAGGGTCCCCCGGGGATTGGGAAGACGACGCTGGCTAGGAGCTTCGCCCAGTCGGTGGGCGGGGAGTTTAAGAGGATACAGATGACCCCCGACCTGCTGCCGGCTGACGTCCTCGGCGTGAACGTGTACAACCAGAGGGACGGGACTTGGAGCCTGAAGAGGGGTCCTGTCTTCGCGAATGTGATCCTCGTTGACGAGTTGAACAGGGCGCCTCCGAAGGTTCAGTCGGCGTTCTTGGAGGTCATGCAGGAGAGGCAGGTGACTATCGAGGGGCAGACGCTGCACATGGAGAAGCCCTTCATGGTCATTGCGACCCAGGTGCCCTACACGAGGGCTGGGACGTATCTGCTCTCGGATGTCCAGCTTGACCGCTTCGCCTTTAAGGTGGATGTCGATTATCCTCCACGCGGTGTAGAGGACGAGATCCTTCAGAGGGTGGACGTTTTTGAGGCGCCTAATCTTGAGGCCGTGCTCTCCACTGATGACGTGAACGAGCTTTCGGATCAGGTTTCATCGATCNNGTGGCTTGGCTCCGTGGGAACCCGAGTGTGCGTGAGGGGCCGAGCACCAGGGCGAGTCTCTGGCTGTTGAAGGGGTCTCGCGCCATGGCTCTGCTCGAGGGCAGGGACTACGTGGTGCCGGATGACGTGAAGTTCCTCGCCGATAAGGTGTTGACGCACAGGATCGAGTTGAC
>DUKA01000205.1 GCA_013329615.1 Candidatus Bathyarchaeota archaeon | reverse complement strand
CCCCTGATCAGTATGATAGCGTCGTAGCACCCCATGTCCCAAGGGAGCTCCGTCCCGTAGAGGACGTTCCCCGCTCCCCCATCGCGGAGACGAGGTACCCGAGCGCAGCCTAGGAGTGGATGATGTTATTCAGTAAACTCGCGAAAATTATACAGGCTACGTTGGGGGTTTCTGCGTATCAGTTGAAGAACGGGTACACGGTTTTATTGCTGGACTCGAATGGGACAGAGGTATACTCTTAGATCTAGGCATCGGATATGCGCGCGCGTCGGGGAGTTGGTCCTCCTCGAGCCGCTGTGTGCTATGTAAAGAGTTAGTATGGCTAGGAGGATACCTGAGATTATCGAGTAGACATCAAATCCTTGGATCTGAGAAGTCGTGGGGTTCTGTGGCTGTGGAGTAGTCTGAGATGCGGGTGTCCGCCGCTCAATGGTTATTGGGCCGACTTCGTCATTTATTGTTGATAGGCTATATTTTTTATCCGTGATCTTGGTGACTCTGTAACTGGAGTTTGTCGCCACGGTGTTGGTGACTTCATACTCCCACCGGCTGTTTTCGGTTGACCATGTCATCGGGTTTCCATTAATGTGGAGGTTGCCTTTTTCCCCATCGAAGACTTCCCCATCGTATTCATATGTCGCCTTGACCCAAACGACTGCTTTTTCGCCTAGATCGAGGGATTTCGAAGATGCTGCTAACTCGACGATGTTTACCCTGTCGAATACACAAGATACTGTATTTGAAGTGAATTCTTGAGGGTCACAGAGGGGATCTGTTATCGCCGTGATGTGATAATCGGTCTTCCCACAGGTGTTCATGGTGAGATGGTTGTCGTTTATTATTGCTTGACCTTGGAACTCGTTGACACCTTTGAGGTAGCGGCCTTCGATGGTGAACTCGGGTTGTGAAGCGATATCGATTCGAGAATCCACGACTTTGATTGAGAGGTAGGCCCGGTTTCCGTCCTTAAGGTATGTTTCGTAGAGTTGGTCTGCTCGGGCTAGGAGCTTGGGGTAGAGGGTATTGTAGTATTGGTCGTCTATGGGGAATCCCCAGAATAATAGTTTCTGCTTGACCTCATGGCCTACGGCCGCACTGAAGGCTGCGGCCCAGTAGGTTTCTACTTTCTCGTCGACGAAGTCGATGAGTTCTTCGTTTAAGGTGATTGATAGGAATCTCCTGATGACGTCCTGCTTGTAGGTGTTTTCATCAGTGGTGTAGTCGTGGACGTATTGTTGGAAGAAGCTGCAGAATGTAGCGACTCCGTCGAAGGTGGCGTTCTTGTCGAATACTCCATTTATTGTTCCGTCTTTGATGCCTTGTTCGAAGACATCGAGGTTTTCCTTAGAGGAGGGGGCATCAAATGTGCAAAAGTCTCGATAGTATGTCCATTCGAAGTCCGTTTTTTTCAATCCATATCGCTCAGGGCAATCGTAGAGGTCCTTGGCGGTGTAGATTACGGGTAGTGAGGCTACTCCTTCCCCGAAGCCGGCGCTGTTGATGAGATAGTTCTTTGTATAGAGTAGCTTGGAGAGAGTTTCTATGGCAAAGTTGTGCCCCATCTCGTGTATTACTAACCAATATTGGGGTTTACCGATTTCATCCATGTAGCATTTTGGGTGTGTCTGCAGGGGGTTGTCACATCCGCCTTGTGCGCCGGGGACGACTAGTAGCGCGAAGATTTGGCGATCCCCGTTAAACGGCCTGAAGCCCAGGTAGAGCCCCGAGGTCTTGTTGTAGGCCTGATTTACCATCCAGATGTAGTTGGGGTACGTCGTCATCATCTTCCTGAATGTGTAGGTGTTGTTAGCTGGGGAGTAGTCTGGGAAGACCGCTAGGACGCTGTCTTTTGGGGCTCCGTAGACATCCCCGGTTGCGAGAATTACTGGTTCTGAGTCGAGTAGAGTTGACTTAGAGTAGGCTGTTACGAAGAGGTAGCCCTCGTTTACGTATCTCGCGAGGCCTTGAGCATCTATCATGATCGTCTGTGTTAGGTATTCCCTGCCGGGTATGTTGGCGCATGGGTGATATACGCTGTATGTTATGTCCCCTGTTTGTGCCGGTACCTCGGTGCCGTTCACCTGGAAATAGGTAGTAAGTTGGACTGGCTGCGTCTTCGTGGGGATGTTGATCAGGGGAGGTTTTTCTTCGAGGACCATATTGGGTGAACGAATTATGAGATGGATCTCCCCTCTGGGTGCTTCGAGTTCGACTCTGACCATTCTGCCGAGGTCATAATAGGATGTTCCGCCGGAGCTTTCGAAGTAAAAATTGAAGATATCTGATGGGATATCGGAGCAGTCAATATTGAGAAAAAACTTGTTATTCTCGTATATTACTGGGTGTTGAGTCTCCACTGCCACGTTCCCCGCGTCGTCGAAATAAATTAGGTGTGCTTGATCCTGTACTACGATCTTGAGTTCAGCGCCGACGCCTGAGTCCCCCCATCGTTGTCCAGTGTATTGGTATAAGTCGGTGTCGAAGAAGAGGAAGTAGTACTGTTGCTCTTGGTTGTATAGTTTGCCGTCTCCCTCCCAGATGAATTGGACATAGTTCCCCAGTTGACGTATGGTTAGGCTCTTTATGTCGACGTAGCTTGGGGACCCGGGTGACATGTCGTAGCTTGGGTCGGTTAGCGTGATCGTGTTGTAGATTAGGGAGTTCAGTGAAGCAGTGGAGTTGGCGGCTCCGATGTTTGCTTGGGAAGGAGATGTCGCTGGCGAGTAGGGTATGTTTGGAGATAGGATCAGCGCGAGGAGTAAGAAAAGTTGGGTCGCTACGCCGATTTTTCTCATGAATTCATGGTGTTACTTTGGGATTTAAGATTTTATGACTATGGACAATAAATCTTCGGGGGTGGTGTGGGGTGAATTTATGGAATTATGTGTCAAATATGTGGAATTGTATGTGTATGTTGCTGATAACAGGTCAGCTTCTGGGATTGAGTATGAGGAGAAACGCGTTTCTGGTCTTCTCTCTGCTGACGTTGATGGCGACACTTTTAGCCACACCGGCGTTCGCGGCGAGCAAGGTGGAGTATAGGGCGAATGGCAAGGTCACCACGTATGATGGGAATCAGTATCCCCCGAGTGATCCGAGCTCGGTTGTTGTTGGTGGGGCCTCATGGTAAAGGGTGGGGTGCCTGATTTCCAACTGAATTACAGGGAGATGAATCTGATCTCTGAGCTGGAGGGTGGCGCTCCGGTGGGTTCGGTTGATCATTTCAAGATGGTGTATGATTCTCCGGACGGTGTGAATCCTGCTTTTACGGTGGATGGTGAGGGGGTGTGGGTGGTGACGGGCAACTTTGTGGTCGATAAGTTGGCCGTTCAGCCAGATGGGTCGAAGGTCTGGATCCACGGATTCCTTAGTCCTCAGGGTGGGGCGGTTCACATCTACCCGGGTGGCGGGTTGGCTCTTGATGTGGGTCCCTGGCACCTGGTGGGCACGGTTAAGCTGATGAAGTAGTCGCCAGAAGTCTTACCCTTTTTTTGTTTGCTTGAATCGTTGCTGTTGCACGCGACGGCAGTCATGATTGGTTATCGTTAGGAGATGTGTGGTGTGCGGTTTTTAAAAGGATTTTAGCTATTTGCGAATGATCTTGGTTTATGTATATTAGATTGGACCACGCAGTCTGCCCTCGTGGTCGGTTGCCTCGATCCTGATACATTTTTCGCCTTCGCGGCCGGGGTAGGTGTACTCGGTGAGGGGCTTGTCCTTGGCGGTGAATCTTGCGCCGAGGCTGGGTTGACTGCTGAAGGTGATGTGTTTGACTGGGCTTGTCTGGACGTGTATGCCTTCAGGAGCGAGTTTGATGTTTTTACATGTTAGGCCGTTGCTAGCGTAGAAGCGGCCCTTCTTGATGGCGGTGGCGATAGAGGTAGGCCAGGCGACTGGTGTCCTCATCGACATAACGCCGAACGTCATCGAGCAGCACAACGGCTACAAGGTAGTCCCGGCGGTGAAGGCGTTCCCGACCAAGGCGACCGGTCAAACGCCCAGCCCCACTTTTTTCACCCTCCTTCGCACCCAACTCAGCAAGTGTTAAGCGTGAGAACGTGCAGAAGGGTGCGTCATGTCCCAGAGCAGGGCCTTCAAGTGGATCGACGAACACCGCGCCGAGAGCATAGAGTACCTTCAGGAGCTCGTCAGGCGCTACCCGGAGGGGGAGGAGCCCCTTCAGACGCACCTAGCCGAGCACTTCAGGGAGTTGGGCTGTGACGTCCACGTTGAGAAGCTTCTGCCCACGGATGTGCAGCTGAACAAGGAGTTCGCGGTGAAGGAGACGATCGACATGGTGCCGCGGACACACATAATCGGCAGGCTCAGGGGTTCGGGGGGCGGGCGGAGCCTCATGCTCATCACGCACCCGGACGGCGACCCGATAAAGACGGATGGTTGGGCGAAGCCGCCGCACACCGGCCTCGTGGAGGGCGGGAGGATGTACGGCTGGGGCGTGGCGGACGACCTCGCGGGGATCGCCATGATGGTCGAGGCGACACGCGCCGTCTCCGCATCAGGCGCGAAGCTCAGGGGCGACGTCTACCTGATGAGCGCATGCGCGAAGAGGAACGCCTGGGGCATAGCGGCCCTCCTCAGAGCCGGGTACCGCACCGACGCGGGGATATACGTTCACCCCGGCGAGTCCGAGCTCGGCATGAAGGAGATAAAGTCGATGACCTCGGGGCTCCTCAAGCTCAGGATAACCGTCACGGGGCGCAGGCCATCGAAGACCGAGTTCGTGCAGACGACCTTCAACCACCTAGGCGTAAACCCGATAGAGAAGGCCGCCGCGATCATCGCCGCGCTGAACAGGCTAAACGAGGAGAGGAACAGACGCGTCTACTACAAGGCGCTAGTCGACGCCGTTGGCAGGTCGACGAACCTCCTCGTGCCATACATACAGTCGGGCTCCGCCTCGAACCTCACCGACGTGCCCCCGAGCTGCGTAATAGGCGCATCCATAACCTTCCCGCCAAACGAGGACATCGACGCCGTCATGGCCGAGGTCGAGGCCTACCTAGGCAAACTCTACGACTCCGACGAGCACCTACGGACGAACAGGCCGGCGCTTGAGTGGATTCAGGGCACGCAGGGCGTCGAGATGGCCGAGGACCTCCCCGTCGTACAGGTCACGAAGAAGGCGATCGAGGCCGTGACAGGCGAGGAGCCCTTCAGCAACCCCCTCTACAGCAAGAGCGACCTCAGGACGCCGGTGCTCATCGCGGGGATACCCAACGTCGCCTTAGGCCCGCTCGCCGGCGACCTCGCAACCACCGGCGGCGTGGACGAGTGGGTGGACGTCGACGACTACGTGCGCTCGATAAAGGTGCTGGCGAAGATCATCATCGACTGGTGCGGCTGAGAGCGGCACCGACTGTCCAGTGTCGGAGGGCATGTTCGCAATTTTAGGTTTATAAAAAATGGTTCCACCCGTGAGCCAAGGAAAAATGGACTATAGGGCGGCCATAGTGGTTAGCTGCTGGCTCGCCGTCTGCAGTGATAGCCTCGGTGTACATGTGGGTATTCGGGGATAAGCTGGGAGACATCTTCTTCGGGCTGTTCATGCCGATCGGGCTTCTCGTAACAGTCGGCCTCGCGGTGACGTCCAGGGTCCTGCCCAGCATAGAGGCAAAGTAAACAAGAAACGCGCGCCTAGGCGAGGCTGGGGAGGGGTTGAATCCTAGCCGCGCCGAGCTTCTTGAACTCCCACACCGCCAAAACGAGGAGGGCGCCGTAGAAGACCGAGAAGAAGGCGTACTCCGGCATGAAAGGGGATATGTCCCCGAATCGCCGCGTGGCGTAGCTGGCGACCCACCCCCACCAGAACGTGTCGAGCAGACACGAGGCCACGGCGAGCGCCGCACCCCACCTCCTCCTCAACCATATCCCCGCAAACGCTGCGAACCCCGGCAGCACAATCACCAGCAGGCGCGGGTCGAAGACCCTGAGGGCATCTAACGCGACCGTGCCCTGCACCACATTGAGAAGCAGCACACCAAACAGTAGCACGAACATGGCGACCGACCGCAGCCCTGTACCCACTAGCAGCAGCCGTCTCCTGAGCCTCTCGAAAGACACCATGAAGTCCCAAAAACCGCACGTTATATCAGTTTTATGAAGATGTGTCACTGGTTACTGATGCATTTTCGGGCGGCGCCCTCAGTCTGGCTTGGAGCCTCGCGAGGATCCCCGCGATGCTGTCGGGCTCGAACAGGAGTATGCACCATATCACGACGGAGGGCAGGAGCCCGACCAAGGCGAGCAACTGTAGGTTGTTGAGGAACCCGATCACCGGGCGGTTGCCGAGGTATAACCTGATGGAATCGACCACGTAGCTCTGCACCACGACGAGTGTGAAGCCGCCGATCGCCGCCCCCGGGACGCTGCCTACGCCGCCGAGGAAGCTCCCCGCCATGACTGTCACGAGCAGCGCGTCGGCCCCGAGCGGGTTGACGCCTTGCAGCAGCGCGGTTGAGAATCCGGCGAACCCCGCGAGCGCACCCCCTATCACCCACGAGGCGAGGTGTGCCCTGAATGTGTCCACGCCGAGTATCATGGCGAGCTCCTCGTTCTCGGACACCGCCCTCAGGGAGAGGCCGAGCCTGTTTCTAGTGAGGAAGAGGTAGAGCCCCGTGACCACGAGCACGCATGATGCGGGGAGGAAGACCCAGCTGGCGGGGACGCCGAATATCTTCAGGTCGTAGGCGCTCAGCCTGAAGGCGGTGTTCCTTATTCCATCCCCCATGAGCGCCCAGTACCTTATCGCCATGAAGGTCGAGTTCATCACCCAAGAGGCGGCGAGGAAGGCGAGCGTCAGGTAGATGACGCTCCTCCCACGCCTCGTGAGGGGGCGCGCCACAACGAGGTAGAGCAGGGCGCCGAGCAGCCCGGAGAGGATCACGGCCACGGGCATAGACAGGTAGGGATTCAGCCCGACGAAGTAGACGACGAAGAAGCTGAAGAACGCCCCCATGTTCACGATGCTAACGTGTGCGAAGTTGGGGAACCTCTCCGTCATGAACGTGAATGAGAAGCCCACACATAAGACGGCGGCGAGAAGCGCCTGAAGGACAACCGCCC
>DUKA01000173.1 GCA_013329615.1 Candidatus Bathyarchaeota archaeon | reverse complement strand
ACAGAGAAAGTACCTCGTGCACTCCATCAGGAGCACCCGCGAGTGGGAGACGCAGGAAAAGGTGGGGATCGTCGGTGAGCACCAGAGCAAGACCTACGCAGTGAAGAAGGACGGGAAGGTCAAGGCGTATTTCCGTGCCGAGGTCAAGGAGAAGACTGTACTCCTCCACGAATTCGCGGGGATAGACACCGACTCCGTCTCGAGCGTCGCCGCGTTCCTCAGGCACATCGGTGAGGAGAAGGGCGCTATGGAGCTTGTCTCACGCGAGGCATACGTCGAGCCGTTCGACGAATACCTGTTCGGCCTCGGCGCGTCAAAGAGACACGTATATGGCTGGCAGATGAAGGTCGTCGACCACAGGCGAACCCTAGAGAAGCTCGCCCCCGTCTTCGAGACACGCATCGAAAACTCCCCACACAAGGGGTACACGGGCACGATTCCGCTAAACTTCTACACGGTAACCGTGACGCTGTCCTTCAAGGGCGGAAAGTTCAAGGAGGCAATCGGTGTCCCCGCCAAACAAAAGAACGACATACTCATCAACCCCAGAATCTTCCCCAAGATGCTGCTGGGCTCCCGCTCCCTAGATGAGCTTGAGGAGGAGTACCCAGACGTCCGCATCAAGCCCGAGTACAGGCCACTCATCGACACCCTCTTCCCCAAGGGTGACGCCCACATACACACCACATACTAGACAAACCTAAATCCCCGGACGACTCGTGTACGAGTTGACCCCTAGAAAGTTGAGTGATGAGTGAGAAGAGGCAAATAACCTGGGATTTCCGCATACCCCTAGTGACAAACAAGTACATCCTGCTTGACTCGGCGAAAGCGCTCGGCATCGCCGGCGGATTCCTGCTCGTCTTCATGCTCGTCATCACGCGGGGCGAGTACCTTGATCAGACACTGCTCCTAGTGGGTGGGGTCACGGGCTTCATAGTGCTCGTCTAAATATTCGTGATGGTCGTCATCTTCGGGAACGGCTACAACGCGACATTCACCGTCGGCGACGAGGGCGTCAGCTACGACTCGGGGAAGAAGGAGAGCCGCCTCAGCAAGGGCGCCGTCGCTGTGAGTGTGCTGACGGACTCGTGGAAGAGCCTCGGGCCAGCCGTCCTCGGCGCGTCGCAGCTCAGCGGCAAGTTCAACTGGAGCAGCATAAAAAGCGTACACGTCGACGAGGGGAGTCGTGTGATAACGACCGTCGACGACTGGCACGTGCAGCTGAGAATCTACTGCACCCCCGAGACGTATGCCCCGTGCCTCGCGATAGTCGAGGATCACGTGGCGAAGAAGACATACGGCGCAGCTAGTCGTGTTCATCGCTATTTGATTCTCAGGGTTTCCTGAAGAGGTAGATGCACCAGCCCACGGTGTCGCGTCCCCAGCGCAGGTACGTCTCCTTGTACCGCTCGTTGACAGCGCGCAGATCGGTTATGTCTGGGTCGCCGGGGTTGTCCCTTATGTAATCCTCCGCCGCCCACCAGTGGAGTGTCTTGTAGTGATCCCACCCCTCCCTGTCGCTGTCAAGAGTGTAGATGCATCGAAGCCCGAGGTCCTCGCCCACCTTCACGTTCTCGATGTGGTTCCTATACGCGTCGCGCGTTGTATCCTCCGCCTTCAGGTACTCGGGGTCGGGCTCATTCAACCAGTGAGGCTCGCCTACGAGAACCAACCCTCTCTTCTTGGTCATGGAAGAAAGTGCCTTCAGCGTCCCCTTGTGGTCTCCGAAGCCCCAGCTCTCACCGAGGCAGGAGGCGTGGTCGAACTCCACGTCAGGCTTGTAGTCGGCCCCATCCATGAGGTGGAATGTTATGTCGGCTGGCGCCCGCTTCAGCTTACCCTAGTTGCAGGCATCGATGCAGTAGGGGGACTTGTCTACGCCGACTCCGTGGATGCCGTACTTCTCCGAGAGCTTGAAGAGGAGTTCCCCCTTCCCGCAGGCTATGTCGAGTACGCGGCTTCCGTGCTCCAGTCGTAGGAGTCCCACGAGTGTGTCGAGTTTCTGCTCCGTGAGGGGGTTCATTATTTTCTGGTATCTATATAAGATGTCCATCTGCTTCCAAAAGTCCAATGTTACTCGAGATTGTAGAGTGGCTGTGGGTTAAAAGGGTGGATGTAAAACTGGTGGAACGCCATTTTAATTGAGCCACTGGGCGCTAGTCCTCGTACTCCCAGCTGAACTCGCCGAATATCGTGTACTTCTTCTTCCTCGACAGATACGTGGGGCCGTACACGACGGTCACCGCGGCGACCATCACCCAGAGTAGCCCGAGGGAGATGAGCATGGGCGTTGTGTCTCCCCCCGTGGCCGTAGGGAGCACGGGCAGGGCGTAGAGCGTCGTGCCACTCGCGGCGTGGAAGAGGCCGATGATCAGGAGGTTCCCATCCGTGTTGTTGTAGAGCCAAGTGTAGAGGACGGAGAAGCCCATGGCCTGCAACAGGAAGAGGAGGAAGTACACGGACACGAGCCGACCCTCCATGTACCAGAGCGGCGCCTGCCACAGTCCCCAGACGAGGCCGAGCACTAGACCCGAGACGAAGGCGACGGCGTCCCTCTGAAGCCGGGGCAGGGCGAAACCCCTCCAGCCCAGCTCCCCACCCAGCGCGCCGAAGACGAGGAAGTACCCGAAGTTGACGAGTATAGTGTACCACTGTGACGGGTCTATCCAGTTCGCCCCAGTGCCGCTGAGCTGCGCCCCCGCGTATACCGCGGGAACGACGGTGAGCGCCGCCCCAAACAGCGCGAAGACGTAGAAGAGCGGATTCGCACTCCTATCCCCAACCTTAGCCAATAACCCGCGCACCCCATCAAGCCCCTTGAAGAGCAGGAGAAGCGTCAGTCCAACTATGGTGGGGCCGAATCTCCCAATGGCCAAATACGCCTCCCTCGACTCGGGCATAGAAGCCGCCGCCCCCCAGAAATACCAGCTAAACACAAACGTGAACACTACGAAGGAGATAACCTGATGCCCGCCCAGGAAATCCCTGAGACCCCCCATCTCGAATCAAAAACGACCTACGCACACTTAAGCACAAATGGTCGAGGGGCGCCGAAAAACTACGCCGAAGAATAAAAAACGAAGAGAGAAATCCGGGAAACTCGCCCCCAGTTAACACGTCTACTATAACGCTTCTAAGGGGAAACAGGAGTGAGGGAGTCATACACCCAACAGTTTTCGCATCCCATTCACCGAAACAAACCCGAAAACGGCCCCGTTACCAAACTGATCTCAGCAAAACAGGGAGTCTCTATTTAAAGAATCTCGGAAACCCGCGCATATGCCGACGTGGATGCTTTTTAAG
>DUKA01000090.1 GCA_013329615.1 Candidatus Bathyarchaeota archaeon | reverse complement strand
ATGCCTTCCCAGAACCGCCGATGCTGGCGTCGATGCCTGAGGCCGAGGCGGTAGAGTGCGGCGGAGGTGGGGCCGAGGCATGGGTCGACATCACCGACGAGGTCGATGAGGTGATGGAGGTGGCGCGCGCGAGACGCCGCACCGAGGAGGCACTTACATGAGCACTGCCTCGATGCTTGAAGGCGAGGCGATGAGGTACGCCACCGAGGCGGTGAAGTACGACAAGTCGGGGGACCGCGAGAAGGCCGCAGAAGCGTACCGAAGGGCAGTCGATCAGCTCAACAGGCTCATCAAACTCTACCCCGACTACACTTTCAACAAGTTCTACGTGGAGAAGGTGACTACCTACCAGGAGAGGATGCGCCTCCTGAAGTCGGAGGACGGCGGGGAGATCGGGATTGAGCGCTTCACGAGCTTCGAGACGAAGCAGACCGGCTCGTCTCAGGAGCAGGACGAGTCCGAGCCCAGTCAGAAGCCGAATGTCTTCTGGGGCGAGGTGGCGGGGCTCTACGAGGCCAAGAAGGCGATCAAGGAGGTCATAGTTTACCCTGTCAGGCGCCCCGATCTCTTCCCCCTGGGTTGGTCACGCGGGTTGCTCCTATTCGGTCCCCCTGGTTGTGGCAAGACGCTCCTCGCCGCCGCCGTCGCGACGGAGATCGACGCCGAGTTCATACAGATCGACCCCGCCAACATCATGTCGAAGTGGCTCGGAGCTGCGGAGCAGAACGTGGCCAAGGTCTTCGGCGGGGCGCGTCGAACAGCCATAGCCGGCAGGCCGGTCATCATCTTCATCGACGAGGTTGACAGCATACTCGGCGTCCACACGAACGAGGTTGGGGGCGAGGTGAGGATGAGGAACCAGTTCCTCAAGGAGATGGATGGGCTGCAGGACAAGGGGAGGAACTACCACCTCTACGTGGTGGCGGCGACGAATAAGCCGTGGGACCTCGACTGGGCCTTTATACGGCGATTCCAGAAGAGGGTAATGGCGCCCCTTCCCGACTACGCTACGCGCCTTCAGTTGTTCGAACTATACTGCGCACAGCTGGAGCTTGCACCCGACATCGACCTTCACTCCATCACCGGCTTAACGGGGGGCTACAGCGGCAGCGACATCAAAGACATCTGTCAGGTCGTCCGTCAGGAGGTCATCAGGGAGCTCTTCGAGTCGGGGAGGGCGGACAACTCGGACTCCAAGCCGCGCCCCATCTCCATGGAGGGCCTCACGAGGACAATATCAAACAGGAAGCCGAGCGTATCCCACGAGATGATAAATGAGTATGACAAGTGGTTCGACCAGTTCAAGGCACTCTAGGTGACGGATTTTGAAACGTGATAAACCAGTTCCAAAGGCGAGTAAGGAGATCGGTGAGTCGATCGTGGACGCCGCTAATCTGGCGGTGGGAGTAAATAAGGCCCTCGAAGAGGTTAGCCGGCTCAGGGACCACGACTACGGCGGGGCGGGCGACGCCATGATAAACTTTGGGTTGGCGATGGTGTTGTTCCCGGAGCCGACATGTATCTCCGATGTGGCCGGAGCGGGCATAATGGCGGCGGGTGTCCTGTACAACAGCGTCGTGCCGCCACCCCTCTACATGGACGACGTGGTGGAGACTCTACGTGAGCAGGTGAAGGTGATGCACGAGGTTAGTGAGACACCCGGTCCACTCGATGTCCTGTCGAGGAACCTCGTGAAAGACGACCGCAAGGATCTCTAATCTAATGCAATTATGGACTCGATCTTCAGCAGGTCGTTCGTCTTTTCGAAGTAATTGATTATGGAGAGCCCCTTCTCGGTTATGCCGTATAGGTTCTTAGAGCGCCCGTCTCTCCTCTCGGGGTCTATGTTCTCGATGAGTCCCTCCCGTTCGAGGGTGTCGAGTATCTGTCTCAGTGGCTTCCACGACAGGTTGGCGGCGTACATGATCCTCGTGGGCCTCGGCTCGCCGCCCTGGATGGCGGAGAGTACGGCGAGGTATATCTCGATCTTGGAGCGCCTGCCTGTCATGATGCAGCCCGAGTCTTCCGATAATAAATGCAAAACGGAGCGTTGATACATATTACTCCATTATTCAAATTCTGCGTTTAAAAAAGGTAAAAAATGCGCGTATTAAACAAATTTGGTGGCTCGGGTTTTTGTCATATCTTGTCGAAGGGCCACATGGGGTGGGGTATCTTCGTGAATGTGAACCTGCTCAGGTTGGGTGTCGTGAGCCCGGGGCCGTCGACCTCGATGACGCCTTTGCTGAAGGGCTCGTAGGCGGCGCGGAAGTGGCCTCGGCTCTTTAGGACGAGTATCTTCTTGTCGCGTGGTTCGATGCCGTTGCGCCTGTATATCTCGGGGTCGTTCGGGGCGTGGCTCCTCTCGGTCAGTATGACTTCTATCCCGTCGATGTCGATGACGGCGGTGCGTCCGACGTTTTCGGTGACGCCGACGGCGCCCGCCTTGCAGACGAAGCGCCCGTCGGTGATCGTGCGGACGACGCCCTTGACCGGGATTGGGTCTCCGTGGTAGTGGTCGGTCTTGCCGCCGATAAACATCTCTAGCTGGCCTAGGACGCCGACCTTTATCGCCTTGGCGACGGCCTCGGGGTCCTTTATGCAGGCGACGCCCACGTTCTTCGCCTTCCTCTTTATGAGTTCCCTGAGTATCTCGGTGCCGTCTCCTGGGCTGCCTCCGCCGGGGTTGTCGGCGACGTCGGCGAGGACGATGGGTCCCTCGGGTGCCTTCATCACTCTGTCCACCGCCTCCTTGATGGGTGTGAGTTTCTTTAGGAACTCCTCCCTGCGTGCGAACATCTCCTCCCCAAGCTCATCGCTGATCCTCTGCGCCAGTTCTCCGTCGCCGTCGGTTACGGCTACGACTGCCGATCCGACTCGTTCAACGTCAGTGTAGGCGAAGGCTGGGAAGATGCAGACGTTGATTACGCCCTTCTGCTTCTCGTATCGGCGCGCCTTCTCGAGGAGCTTGACCATGGGGCCTTCGGTGGTCCTCTGGTTGATGGTTGGTGGGAGCATGGGGAGCTTTTTGAAGGCGATGACGGGGCGTATCTCTCCATTGATTGTATTGATGAGTGTCTCGGCGGCCTCGACGCCTCTCTCGTACATGTCCACGTGGGGGTTTGTGTCGTAGCCGAATATGGCGTCGCAGTTGTCGACCATGGGCTTGGAGATGAGGCCGTGTAGGTCGAGGGTGATGATGATTGGCACGTTCTTGCCTACGGCTTTTCGTATCTTCTTGAGGAGGGCGGCCTCGGCGTCGGGCTCCTTCTCCGAGATCATGGCCCCGTGCAGGGCGAGCAGGATGCCGTCCACCTTGCCCGCGTCCTTCACGGCCTTGACGATGGTGTCGACTATCTTCTTGAAGTCCCTGTCCGCGAGTGGGCCCGAGGGGGTCGCGCCGGCGCCCATCGACGGGATGACCTCGGCGCCGTGCTTCTCCAGAACGTCGAGGAATCCGCCGATGCCCGACTTCGTGCCCTTCAGCGCCTTTAATAGCTCCTCGCCGTAGAGCGGCTCAAAGTCCTCAAGCGTCGTCGTGACGGTGCTGAAGGTGTTCGTCTCGTGCATCATCATGCCGATGATGACCCTTGGGGGTGCCATGGTTTCTCAAGAGTCAATGCAATATTAAAGAAGTGGCATCCCCGGTTTGGCGGGTGGGTTTAGAAGATGGTGGGATCGGTGAGATTCGAACTCACGAACTCGTACGCCCCAGGCACGAATCTTACCAAGCTAGACCACGATCCCGAACCAAACACTAGACACAACCTCCACAGTAAAAAGGTTACGAAGAGGGGCGAAACGGGGGCTACTTCGACTGCTTCGCCTGATCCGCGAGCCTCTGCCCGTGCTCCTTCTTCGCCGCCTCGAGGAGCCCCGGCTTAGTGATGAGGTCTATCGCCGTAAAGGCGAGTGCCTTCGCCGACTTTATCATCACGCCGTGTGCCTCCTCCGTGGCTGTCATGGCGGCACCCTCGGGGCTGTGCAGAGTCACGGGGCCAATATTGACATAGGCACTTAACGCAGGTATTACTTGGCTTACGTTGCCGAAGTCGGTGCTTCCACCGCCCTGCCGCGGCTCCCTCTCCTCGGGGATGTCCACGCCGACCTCCGCCAACTCGCTGCGGAACAGGTCGGTGAGTGTCTTGCTGGGTATGCTGTTGGCGTAGGGGTTGGCGACGCGCGTCACCTTGCTCCTCGCCCCCGTCATGAGTGACGCTCCCTTGATTATGTCCTGCACCTTGCCGTAGTACTCCTCCAGCATCGGCAACGTGGGGGCGCGGACGTAGAGGTGTGCGCTCGCGTAGTCGGGGACAACGTTCGGGCTCGCCCCACCGTTCTTATATATGCCGTGTATGCGCACGTCCCTCTTGATGTGCTGGCGCAGCGCGTTTATGCCGTTGAAGGTCTGTATGACGCCGTCGAGGGCGTTCACACCCTTCTCCGGGGCACCGCCCGCGTGACTACTCTTCCCATAGAACTCGACTAGGAAGCTCTCGCGGGCGTTGCTCGTGCCGTAGCTCCCCCACATGTTCGAGGGATGCACCATGATCGCCGCGTCCGCCTTCCTGATCTCATCGATCATGACCACCTTGCCGCCGGCGTTCTTGACAACGCCCTCCTCGGCTGGGGAACCGAAGATGACCACGTTGCCGGGCAGCTTCTTGGCGACCGCCGCGAGCCCTATGGCAGCGCCGAGGGCGGAACCCGCAATCAGGTTGTGGCCGCAGGCGTGCCCAATGCCGGGCAGCGCGTCGTACTCGGCAAGGACGCCGATCGTCGGCCCCTCGCGCTTCGGGCCGCGCGCCACGAAGGCGGTCTTCATCCCCGCGACGCCCAACTCCACTGTATAGCCGTGCCCCTTGAGCGCCTCGACAAGAAGCGCCGAGGCCTTGAACTCCTGATGCCCGAGCTCTGGCTCACCGTGAATCCTGTTGCTCACACCGATGAGGACTTCCCTGTGCTCGTCGATGCTGTGGCGAGCCGCTTCCTTGTGATCCATGGTGTTAGAGTGTGGGGGCGGGAGTGAAATCCTTTTCCAGACCCGTGGCGATGAGGAGCGCCCGGTAGTTCCCCGCGCTCATCTCCCTCCTGTAATCCCTGAGGGCGCCGAGGAGCCTCTCCCTCTCGGGGAGCCCCATGAGCCTCTCCACCACGAGGCTAGCCTTTGTGTTCAGGAAGAGCGACTGGATCACCGTGGTGACGTTGGCGACCCGCCTCCCGGTGCTCGCCGACTCGAAGTCAATTATCACCGGCTCAAAACCACGCATCATGGTGTGCCGCCTGAGGCGAACGAGTTCGCCGTGGTCGAGCCCCGCCTCGTCCAGCCTCCGCGCTTGGTCGACGAGTTGGCGGAAGACTCCCCGGAGTACACCAGCGTCCGCGGGGCTGAGCCCCCTTATCCAGTCGCTGAGGTAGGGTCCCTCGATGAGCTCCATTATGAGGGCTTCGCTCCCCCACGCGACGAGCTTTGGGCCTATGCCTGCGTCGTTCGCCGCCTTCAATAGCCTCGCCTCCTCAGCGAAGCCCACCCGGTCGGCGTCCGACCTCCTGAGCTTCACGGCGTAGGCGCCGTCATGCCTCAGCGCCTTGAAGACAATCGAAGTGTTCCCCTTGCCGAGCACGGGTATCGTCTCGACAATGTGCGGACCCTCGAAGACCAGTGCCTCGACGCCCATGCCCTTGAGTTCCTCGATCTTCGCCTCGGCCGCCCCGGCGTCCCACCTGGGCCAGTGTATGAGGTAGCCGCGGGGGTGAGTGAGGAGCAGGTCAAGGGGGACGCGCTCAGACAAGCCAGTCAGGCCTGCCCCGTAGGAAGGTGTCGAGGTAAGCGGGGAAGTCGCCGCGCAGCTCCCCCTCTATCTCCTCGTTTATGTAGACGTCCCCGTCCACGCCGAGCAAGTCGGCGAGGCGCTTAGGCACGCCGAGCTCCTCGTAGCTGTCGGCGAGTGCCTTGCGCAGGTATGTGCGGGGGAAGACGTGCCTCCTCTTGACCTCCACCCACCACTTACCCCCCTCTACACCGGGGCCGCTGACGAGGTCATCGGAGTCGAGATAGGTCTTGAGGAAGTCACCGCTCTCCTTGGTGAGGCGTACTGGTGGCCCCACCTTCTTCATCACCGGCGGCAGGGCAATCGACTCGAGCTCGTAAACGAATATGTGCCTCTTCGCCTCGTCGCTCCAGCTCCCCGTCCTCAGCACCTTGAATCCACGCTCGCCGAGCGCCCTGCCTATCGCCTTCTCGGTCCTGTATAGCTGCCCCCATAGTGTGTCCGGCACTGGCGGGTCATCGTCGGGGATGACTACGAATAGGAGGTCCGTGCCCCTGTCCTCTATCCTCGCCCTGACCCCCGACGCGTTGTGTGGTGTCGTCTTGAAGAATCTCTCGCTGGGCTTCTCGGCGAAGGCGCGGGCGGCGGCGACGAAGGTCCAGAGCGCCGTCTCGGTGACCGCGGAGGCCACGTTCCTGTTGTGGTCTACGGGGTCGGCGACGACGAGGGGCTCCTTGAACTTGGAGTCCATCCCCTTCTCGAGTTCGACGACTGGGTGTTCGCCCCACTTCGCCGCGGCCTCGATGAGCGCCTCGAAGGAGCCGTGGGCGACGACGAGAAGCTCGCAGAGGTAGCCGGAGAAGCCGCCCACCCTTATCTCTGCGCCGTAGACGCCGATGCCCCTCATGAATGCCTTGAGGACCCTCACGTCGTCTCTTAGGGCGTCGGTGAGGCGCGGCTGCAGGTAGGCCGTGTGCAGCGGTGTGCGATCCGTGGCGGAGGCGAAGCCCTTCCCCGCCTCGGCCTTGAAGCAGGGTATGAACTCTACCTCGAAGCCCTCAATATCCTTCTTTACATAGGGGTGCTCGGCGTAGGCCTCAACCCACCCCTCACCCGTGTACCCCTTGACGACCTCGTTGACCCTGAGAAGATCCCTCCTTCCCGAGCCGTGGCGGAGCACAATGAAGGTGTCTATGTCCCTCTGCCCGACGAGCCACGTGTCCCGAGCCACAGAGCCGTGGACCTCGACATCAGCGTCGACGCCGCCCTTCCTGAGTGCCTCCTTGAGGCTCACCTTCAGCTTCACGATAAAGGCGGATATCTCCTCATGGTGGCGCCCGTTTGGCTTGACCTCGGCGAGTATACTCTTCTTTAGTTGGCTCCACGGCTCGGGCAAAGGCAAAGACGATGTCACTCTTCATCCATAGAGGCTTGCATCGTTGAAATATTTACCGTATGAAGCGGGTTATTCTAGCATCCTCGACTCGGCCGCCGTAGAGTAGATGGGACCGTTCCTCGTCAGTACACTCTTCTTGAGGCGTATGTGCTCGACCCTCTGCGGGCCGAACCCCTCGTCCTCCATCGCGTGGATCGCCTCGGCGAGCTGTGCCCTGTTCCGCCCGCTCCGGACGCGGCACAGTGTTACGTGTGGCTGGAAGGGTCTCCTCTCGGGCTCGAATCCCAGCGCTTTGAGTCCGCATTCAAGCTCGGTGAAGACGGCGAGCATCTCGGATGCCTCCCCGGCGACGCCCGCCCAGACGACGCTCGGCCTGCTGGGGCTTGGAAAGACGCCGACGCCCTTGAAGTCGAGTGTGAACGGCTTGAATGTGATGCCCTTGACGAGTTGTGTGACTCTCGCCGTCCTCTCCTCGGGCATCTCGCCGAGGAACTTGAGGGTGATGTGTATGTTCTCATCCTCAACCGCCTTCACGTCCGCGCCCGTCGCCACGAGTGCCCCCTGCGCGCGCAGCAGTGCAGCCTTCAGCTGCGGAGCGTCTATATCGACGGCTACGAAGCACCTATCCATGGGTACTTGGTGCGCGGGGCTGCTAATGATTTTAACCCCAACCACCCCCGTACCTGCATGGAGCCCCTCGCCGTCGCACTCATACTCGTGAGCGCGGCGTCTCACGCGGCGTGGAACTACCTGGCAAAGGGCTCGCGCGACAAGGACTCCTTCATGCTCCTCATGAACGTGACGAGCCAAGTCACGCTGCTCCCCGTCTTCCTGCTGCTGCTAAAAGACTGGTCTCTTCCCGTCAGCGCGGTCCCCTTCCTAGTCGCGAGCGCCATCGCGGAAGCTGTTTACTTCCTCGCCCTCAGCCGGGCATACGACGCGGGGGACCTCAGCATAGTCTACCCCGTGGCGCGTAGTGCTCCGCTCTTTGTCGCCGTCGCCGGAGCGGTCTTCCTCGGTGACCCATTGACGACGACGGGGCTTCTGGGGATACTGCTCGTCCTCGTCGGTGTCTACATGCTGCACCTCAAGTCGCTAAGGCTAGATAGCATACTTGAGCCGTTGCGCAGCTTCAGGGGGTCCGCGTTCGGCTTCGCCCTCATCGCCGCCATAGGCACGACTGCGTACTCCCTGAGCGATAAGGCCGCGGTCACGCGCGTCGATCCCGTACTCTACGACCTGTGGCTGGAGGTTGCCATTACTATCCTCCTCACCCCCATCGTGCTCCGCGGCAGGGGCTGGGGGAACATACGCGCAGAGTGGGGCAACGCCTGGAAGAAGATAACGGTCGCCGGGGCACTGATGCGCGGTGGATATTTGCTCGTGCTCGTGGCCATGACCCTCGCACCGGTCGGTTACCTCCTTGCCTTCAGGCAGGTCAGCGTCGTGATCGGCGCACTGCTCGGCTTGACGCTGCTAGGTGAGGGTTACGGGGCGCCGAGGATACTCGGCTCCGCAACAATCTTCGCCGGCGTCTACATAATCGCCGCCCTCGCATGAGGCAGCCGACAAAAATGGGAGGACCTCCTGGTACAACCCGATATCCATTTCTTAGGCGAATGGTAACTTCGGCGTTTTCCCGTCCCGCGCCTCGAGCCTAGGCTCAAGAATCTTGCGGACGGCGTTCACGAGCTCCTCTGGGGCGAAGGGTTTCAACAGCACATCGTCAACCCCCATTGGTACGCCGCGCTGTGCCTCCTCCCAGTACTCGTCCCCGGTCATAAGCACCATCTTCGTCTTCCTGCTCATGTTCTTGATGATCTGAGCCATCTCGAAGCCGCTCGCGTCCGAGAGGTTTGCCTCCATGATGACGAGATCATAGGGCTTGTCAAGGGTCTTCTTCAACGCCTGTATACCATTGTGGGCGGTATCCACCTGATATCCAATTATCTGGAAGATGATCTTCAATGTCTCAGTCAGATACTTTTCATCGACGATAAGCAGAGACTTCATCTGCTTATCCTTGACCCTGACAGCCTCACCACTGACAACCTGTGGCGATAGCGTATCGACTTTATCCGACACGCCGTCGAGTCGCTTATCAATACCCTCAACAATTGCGACGAGACGCTCTACAGGCACAGAGTTCTCGTCTCCCTCCATAACACTCGCCACAACACCCCTTACACATGTTTAAAAAGGGTTTATGGTGCTAAAATCCATAATAGACGTAGTGCATTTTTTAAAATACTGCCACATCTTTCGTC
>DUKA01000150.1 GCA_013329615.1 Candidatus Bathyarchaeota archaeon | reverse complement strand
TTAAGAAGGTGACCGTCGCGACGAGCCCAAGAGTCTGGTAGCTCACATTCAAGCTCGTGGCGATGTTGCCGAGGAGCGGCGGGAGCACCAGGAAGAGGCTGTGGTTGAGGGAGTGGGCGGCTCCAAGTATGCTGAAAGTCACGAGGTCCCGATTCATGGAGAGCAGAGCCGTCGAGACGGGTTAAAATCCTTCCGGGGGACCCGAGACCCTATCAATTCGAACCACGTTCACACTCCATGGAGTACGACGTTCTGATCAAGAACACCCGCATCATAGATGGTTCGGGCAAAGCCGCCTACAAGGGCGGTATAGGAGTATCCAAGGGCAAGATCGCCGCCCTGGGCGAGGTCAAGGGCGACGCCAAGAAGATGATAGACGCCAAGGGGCTCTACGCCAGCCCCGGGTGGATAGACGCGCACAGCCACAGCGACACGACCATACTCTTCTACCCGAAGGCGGAGAGCTACGTCTTCCAAGGCGTGACAACATTCGTCGGCGGAGAGTGCGGCGGCTCACCCGCACCCATCGGCGACCTCATCAAGCTCCCCGGAATCGCAGCCGACTACCTCGACGAGCTAATGCCCCACAAGTTCTACCCCGAGAAGGACCTCCTCCAGCGCGAGACCGTAAACAAGCTGATGAAGGAGAAGTTCGGGTGGACGGTCGACTGGCGCACGATGGCGGAGTGGTTCAAGAAGGTCGACGGTAAGGCTTCGGTCAACGTCGCCCCCCTCGTCGGTCAGGGCAACGCCCGCTACATGGTCATGGGCGAGGACTACAAGCGCTTCGCCAAGCCCAACGAGGTCGAGAAGATCAAGGGAGTCATCAAGTCCGCGATGGACGACGGCTGCATCGGGTTGAGCACGGGGCTCGACTACGACCCAGGCGTCTGGGCGAGCATGGACGAAATCAACGCATGCGTCTCCGTCCTCAAGGAGTACCCAAACTCCGTCTACTGCCCACACTGGAGGAGGACTGGTCGCCGCAGGGACGTTAAGGCGGGCGACTATCGCCCCAACAAGCTCGACGGAATCCTAGAATCCATAGAGTCGTGCAGGAAGACGGGGGTGCCTACGAACCTCGCCCACCTCACCCCCGCGTGGCGCCTAGTCCCCGAGGGAGACGACGACATGGAGGAGGCAAACTACCGCCGCACCCTCAAGTTCATAGACGACGCACGCGCCGAGGGATTGCAGCTCACATTTGACCACATGCCATGGTTCATCTTCGGCGGATTCTCCGTCATGCCCTACCTCTGCAGCTTCCTCACCCCTTGGCTCAAGGAGCAGGGGAGCCGCCAGAAACTCGCGGAGTGGCTCAAGGTCCCCGACTACCGCAAGGAAGTCATAGACGACATCCAGACCGGCAAGTGGTTCATCCGCCTCGCCTATAACCCGAACAGCAACCCGCAGTGGGCGGAGAACATCTGGGTCACCAAGCACAATACTAAGGGACTCGCGGGGAAGCACATCACCCAGATCGCTAAGGAGAGGGGCAAGAACCCGCTGGATACATGGTTCGACCTCATATGCGAGGACCCGGACAGCAGGGGAGTCGCCGTCGGCGTCGCCGAGACGGGCAGTTTCCCGCAGAAGCCCTTCCGTGCCCTCTTCTTCCAGCACCCGGTCTGCGCCCTCAGCCTCGACCAAACAGTAGTCGACACCACGAGGGAGCAGAAGACGCCCCCCTACAACATCCCCGGAATCAACACATTCGCCGCCTTCCCAGGATTCATAAACGAGTTCGTCAAGAAGCACAAGCTCTTCACCCTCGAACAAGCCATCAGGGTGATGAGCACGCAGGCGGCTGACAACCACTTCCTAAAGGGTAGAGGCAGGATCATCCCTGGGAGCGTCGCCGACGTCACCATCTTCGACTACGACAAGCTCGAGATCACAGGCGACGCCGTCGAGCCTAGGAAGTACCCGAAGGGCATAGTCCATGTCCTCGTCAACGGCGTCCCCGTCGTCGAGAACGGCAAACACACGGGCGCCACTCCCGGACGCGTCGTCAAACGCGCCCAATAGAGATATTTTTCATAAGTATCGCCGGGCGTAAGGAAAAGCCATATCCGCCCGACGCATCTCTACTCCCAGAAGTGACCAACTTGAACCAGGACGAGTCGATACAGAGGCGCAGGAAGGAGCTAGTGAAGGAGGTTGAGAGGCGGGGCTTCGAGACCGTCGTCCTACTCAACGAGGTCGTCAACCAGAACCCCGGAAACTTCTGCTACATCCTGCCCGATGGGATCGGTGACGAGCACCAGACGCTCGTCCTCGACGTGGACGGGGATGCGACACTCGTCTGCCCGCACTGGGGCGCGAAGAGGGCGGAGGAGAGCGGCAAATACACAAAGGTCGTCGCCGTGCGCCAGGAGAAGGGACACCACATGAGGGGGACACAGGTCGCCCTCACCGGGCACAACCCCGACAAGGCGTGCTTCGACCTCAGCACCATGAGCAGCCAGTTCGCCTACGCCCTCGCCGACACCCTACACATCAAGATCGACCCAAAGAAGGACATAAGCGACCACATCTTCACCATGCGAAGCATCAAGGACGAGTACGAGGTCTCCGAGATCAAGCGCGCCATAAACATCACCGAAAACGCCGTCTACGAACTCATCCAAGGCGTAGTCCCCGGCGCGGACACTTGGAGGCTCAAGAAGCGCCTCGACGCCCGCCTCATCGAGCTCGGCGCACAGGACCACAGCTTCGACTCCAGCCTCAGCTTCAGCAGGGGACCAAGGAGACCCTACGGCGTCGTGAAGCACATGGACATGCTCAGCATTGACGTGGGCGTCCGCGTCGAGTCTGGATACTGCAGTGATATGGGCAGGACATGGCCCATCACCCTCGACGCTGACTCGAAGGACTTCCTCGACCGCGTCGTCAAGGTGCAGAGTGAGGGCATCAAGCACATACGCGAGGGCGTCTCGGGCAACGAAGTCCTCCGCTACGCCAACTCGCTGCACGAGGAGCTCAGCTTCGAGCCGACGCCCCGCTGCGGACACCAGATAGGGCTCGACGTACACGACTACACTATGCCCTACGCGACAAACTTCGGCTCGATAGAGACGGATGCGTTGCCCCTGAAGGCGGGGATGACGCTGACATATGAGCCCATACGCGTCGACGCGAAGCTGGGGATGAGGAGCCACATAGAGGACATCGTCCTCGTGACGAAGGGCGACCCGATAGTCCTCAACCAGATGCCCTGGGACGTCGTCTTCTAGCCCTGAAAGGTTTTTCCCCCACACCGCCCGCCTTATTGCAGGTGTAGAGAATGCCAGTCGACGTCATCGTCAAGAACGGTACGCTAGTCCTCCCCTCCGGTCTCTGGGAGGGCAGCCTCGTCATAGACGAGGGCAAGATCATAGGAATCATGAAGTCGGGCGAGCCGAAGGCGGACAGGGTCATCGACGCCGCGGGCAGGTACGTCCTCCCCGGTATGGTTGACATGCACGTCCACCTCAGGGACCCGGGCAATCCGGACAGGGAGAACTTCGAGTCGGGCACACGAGCAGCAGCCGCGGGAGGCGTCACGTCCGTCATGGACATGCCCAACACAGTCCCCGCGACGGTCACCGTGAAGGCGTTCGAGGAGAAGAAGGCGATCGCCGGCAAAAAGTCGCTCGTCGACTTCGGCCTCGTCGCCGGAGCGGGGGACGTCCCCGAGGAGGAGCTGCGCGGACTCGCCAAGGCGGGAGCCGTCGCATACAAGAGCTTCATGATCGCACGCTTCAAGGAGCTTGCCGCCGACGACTGGCAGCTGCGCAAGAACTTCGAGATAATCGCCGACGAGGGGCTGCCCTGCCTCATCCACGCGGAGAATCAGGTCATCGTCGACAGGGGCGTCGCTGAGGCGAAGAGGCTGGGGCGCGTCGACCCGATGGCTCACGGTGAGTTCCGCCCGCAGATCGCTGAGGCGGAGGCTGCGAGCCGCGCACTGATGTTCGCCGAGGAGGCGGGGATGCACCTGCACGTTTGCCACATCACGGCGGGGAGCGTCGTCGACATACTCGAGGAGGCGCAGATCAGGGGCGTTGACGCGACGGGCGAAACATCCACGAACTACCTGCTCATGAGCGAGGAGACGATGAAGGAGAGGGGACCATACGCGAAGGTCGACCCGCCGCTCAGGACAGAGGCGGATCAGGCCCGTCTCTGGGACGCGCTCAACGACGGCGTCATCGACGTGCTGGCGAGCGACCACGCTCCCTACACGAAGGAGGAGAAGGAGAAGGGGTGGAAGAACATCTTCGACGCTCCGAGTGGAGGAGTCGTCATCGAGACGACGCTCCCCCTTATGCTCAACGCGGTCAACGACGGTAGGATCGGGCTTGAGCGCCTCGTCGAGGTCTTCAGTACCAACCCCGCGATGATCAACGGCGTCTACTCGAAGAAGGGGGCGCTCAACATCGGCGCGGACGCGGATGTGGTCGTCGTCGACATGGAGAAGAAGTTCAAGATCAGGGGCGAGGACCTGAAGACGATCCAGAAGATCACCCCCTACGAGGGCATTGAGGGCGTTGGTGCCCCCGTGTTGACGCTGCTCCGCGGCTCGGTCATCTATGAGGATGGTCAGGTCGTGGGGAAGCCGGGTCAGGGTAAGTGGCTCCGGCCCATCGACGAGTTCTAGGCCGCGCGTGCTTGTGGCTTTCCGCTTCCTCCTCCGCCGCCGTAGCGCTTCCTATTTTTTGGGCTTGTTTTCTGGTTTGGGGTGTTTTTCTGGGTCCGTTGGTGGCGGAGGTGCGGTAGATGTTTGTCGCTTATGGTTCGAGCAGTGCGACTGGTTCGCCCTTCTTCGTGTAGACGCGGGGCGTGTAGGGGTTGAGATGGTTGAGGATGCTGTATGTCATCCATCCCGCCGTCGCGGCGAAGTGGCTCAGGTCGTTCTCGCCCGTTCGGCTTATCACCTCGACGACGTCGCCTTGCTTCGCGTCGACGCCGCGTAGGTCGAGGAGGATATGGTTTAGGCTGATGGAACCAAGGCTGCTGCGGTACATGCCATTGATGAGTATGCGCGCCTTGTTCGCCATCTCGCGGGGGACGCCGTCGTAGAAGCCGACGTGGACTGTGCCTATCCTCATGTCCTCGGGGGCGACGAACTTGCCCCAATATGTGACCGAGTCGCCCCTGTTGATGGTCTTCGCGTACTCTATCCGCGCCTTCCAGAGTAGAGCCTGCCTGAGCTTGGGGCCTGACGCCACGTCCTTGGCTTCGGGGTAGACGCCGTAGAGGCTCATGCCGGGGCGGACGAGGTCAAGGTGCGCCGCTGGGTTGTTGAGTGTAGCGTCGGTGCTTGCGAGGCTAAGCGCCCCCGGCTCGACACCGTGGGACCGAAGCTCGTCCGCCACCACTTTGATGCGAGCAATTTGCTGCTTATCCTGCTCGGGATTCTGCATGAGCGTGCTCATGATGCCTTCGAGGCGTATGCGGGGGAGCTTGACTATCTGCTCGATGAGGGCGGGCGCCTCCTCGTGCCAGACGCCCACGCGGCGCAGACCCGTATCGACCTTCACGAACACCCCCGCGTCCTTACCCAGCTTCTTGGCGGCGGCGCTCAGCGCCTTCGCGGCGTCGAGCGTGTAGACGACCTGCGTCACCCCCTTGGCGATGGACGACTCGTACTGCTCCGGAGCCCAAAGAGGGTCCATGTTCAACGCGCCGAGGCCCGTGTTCTCCCTGATCTGAATAGCCTCCCGCGTCTTCGCCACTAGGACACGCTTCACGCCGTTGTCCTCCATATGTGCTGCTATGGGTAACAACCCGTGTCCGTAGGCGTTGTTCTTCACGCAAGGCATAATCTCCGCCTTTGTGTGCCTGTGTATCTCAGCCAAGTTGTTCGAGACGGTGTCGAGGTCTATCTCCAGCCAAGAGCCGTAGCCCTCCACCTTCCGCCTAATCTCGGAAGTCTTCGGTTGCCCAAGCCAGAACGGGTGAGTCATGACACCAACATCAGACGATCTCGGTATAAGCATTCTCGGATACCGACACGCCCGACCCCACTGTATAGTTTTATGTATTATCAGATACAAGTAATCTATGAGGCAAAAAAGATGGGCATGCACAGCGCCAAAAACAAGCCGTTGACCAAGAAGGAGAGAGAGGAGAAGAGAAAGAAGAAGAAGGATAAGGAAGCGGCAAAGCACACGTAAACAGAAGGCTTCCCTCTCCACATTTCTCCAATTCGAGCCAAGATTCCCCATACACAGGTTGATAACCGAGTAGACGCCTTGTCTCCTAAGTGATCACAAATGGCGGAGGGCGAGTTATCGAACGGTTCACCGTGCCTCCGCCACCGCTGCGTCGCCTGCTGCATCGAGACAGAGATGCCGCTCACGGAAAACGACCTGAAGCGTATCGAGAAACTCGGCTACAAAC
>DUKA01000222.1 GCA_013329615.1 Candidatus Bathyarchaeota archaeon | reverse complement strand
CCGAGGAACTCCTCCCCCGGCTTCGCCTCCCTCATGACGGGCGTGCCCCTCATCCTGTCGGTGTCGAAGGCTCCGAAGGGTATGCTCGTCGCCACCGAGGCGAGGTTGTAGGCGTCCACGAGCGTGTTGATTGTCGGCAGCGGGTTCCCGCGGAGTATTCTCCTCAGGAGCGCCTCGGAGGCGGGACGCGTCTTCGTTGGGTCCACCTTGACCTTCCAGAAGAAGTCGCGGTATACCCTGAAGACCTGATTGTCCTTGAGCTCGTCGATGTTCCACCGCCTCGCCGATTCGGTGAAGACCTGCGCCTTGAAGGTCTCAAGCTCCGGGCTCCGATCCATTATGGTGAGACCTCGTAGGTGGGTGACCCGGGCGTGCAGGCCGGGGAACTTCGAGCTGAGCCCTTCGTCCAGCTTTAGGTACATTCTGTTACCCTGAGTGGTTTTCTTCGCCCCTTATGCGTGGCGAGTCGGATTTGCTGAGGTCGCGTATCCTGTTCTCGCCGTCGATCTCCTTCACTATACGGTAGACGGGAGTGGGAACGAGCTCACTCCAGTCCTCGCCCTTGAGGATGCGGCGCCGTATCTCCGTCGCCTCGAATTTGCTCCGCTTGTGGAGGGGTATCTCCTTGACGTTGTAGCCAGCCTCGATGAGCAGCCGGCGCGTCAGCGCCTGATTTGAGTAGACGACGTCGAAGCGGGGCGTCTGCGACTCGACGTAGCTGACCCACGTCCTGTGGCTGGGGGCGTCGGCGATGGGTATGAGCATGTAACGCTTCCTATCGATGTTCGCCTCTGTGAGCGCCTCCCGTATCATCTCGATGCGCTCACCCGCGGTGAAGGGGTTGTCAGGCTCGTGGCTCATCTGCGCGCTTCCCACCACGATCATCAGCTCCTCCACCTCCCCGAGTATCGTCTCGATGGCGTAAAGGTGGCCGAAGTGGAAGGGTTGGAAGCGCCCGACAAATAGTGCTCTCGCCATCTGGCTTCACCGGTGTTAAGGGGTATCTACTCTGGCGGGTGTTTATCCCTTTCTACCTGAGGTCGATGCCCTCGGGTATCCTGCTCTCGCAGGGGACGCCCACCTGGCAGAGGCCGCAGCCGTACCCCTTGAAGCCATAGTGCTCCTCGACGAAGGCTTGTGTGGTGTCGACGTAGTCGCTGCACCTCTGCTTGTCGTGCCCCTTCTCAGTTATGGCTCCTGCGGGGCATTTACCAATGCAGACCCCGCATGTGCCCTTGGCGTACCATAGGCAGTATGCGTGGTGGCTATCGTATGGTCGCGGCGTCGGCGAGATGTCGATCTTTGCGATCACCGAGCCGACCCTGTGCGCCTTCCCCTTAGCGGTGATCAGCCCATCGCTGAGGCCGAAGGTTCCCAGCCCAGCAGCATAGGCGGCGTGCCTCTCCGACCACGAGGAGGCAAAGAGATACTTTTCCGACATGTGCTGCTTCCAGAGCGGCGAGAGCATGGGCGCGACAGCCGGGTAGCCAGCCGCCTTAAGCGTCTCGACCATGTATGCCCTCAGCTTGTTGTTCACGGCCTCCCCCATGATGCGCGCCCTCGCCCACCTCTCACACGGCATCCGCGACTCCTTCCTATGATCGTACTTCGTCGCCCTCGTCTGAGGCAGCACCCAGCTTATCACGGTCAACTCCTCGGGCTGAACAGGCACAGAGGGATGCGCGGCGCGGAAGAACTCGATAGGCTGAACGTAGAAATCCCCTATGTCCCTCTTGTAGAAGGGATAGAGTGGGTCCGCCCCACTTGAGAAGCCGACGAGCGGAGCCTCCCAAGCGGGCTCCCCGGCGTCGTTAAAGGAGTTATTGGGGGACGCTATGTAATCGGCGACGAGCTTGGCACACCACTCGCCGAGGCCACCCTTGTCGATCATGCCTCTGGAATCGCCGCCGCCGGATATAAAGCGAGAACCCAAACCACATCGGGCTTATATTCATCCCTTTGAGCTAGTTTTACACCATCACCACGGGGCTGGACCATGGAGAACCTACGCTTCCTACACCTATCATGGGACGACATACAGAGACTCACCGAGGCTCTGGCCGAAAAGATAGAGACATCCGGCTTCGAGCCCGACGTCATCGTCGCCGTGAGCAGGGGTGGCTTTGACCCCGCGAGGATTCTCTGCGACCAACTCGGTGTTCGAAGACTTGCGAGTGTCCAGGTCGAGGCGTATGACGGCATGGTCAAGCGCCTGGAGCCAGCGGTGATACTCCCCGTAAACGACAAACTGGAGGGAAAGAACGTTCTGGTGGTCGACGATGTCTCTGACTCGGGGGCATCTCTCCTAAAGGTGAAGGAGTACATCGAGGGGAAATCGGCTAGGGAGGTCAGGATCGCTACCCTTCACATAAAACCCTGGAGCAAGTACATGCCACACTATTACGTCGAAAGCGTGGATGCCTGGGTCGTTTACCCGTGGGAGTTAAAGGAGTGTCTGCTCGAGGTCGCTGAGAAGATGCTAGCCGGTGGTGTAAAGGAGAATGCGGTCTCCGGGAAGTTGGTTGAGGCCGGCTTCAAGAAGAGAGACGTGGAACGCTACATGCCACGTCAATGAATCGTTTCTAGAAATCGGATAAACCCTGAAGATGTGGGTTTAGATGTTGTCGGGCTCTACTTCGCCCTCGACATCAACCGCCATGAGGTCGGACTTTACTACCCTAGTGGCGTAGCCGGCGACCTTATTCTTCAGCTTCTTGGAGACTCCGATGTTGAGCTCCGTGAGGAACTTCTTGTTGTGGTCGAATTCGGTGTTGAAGCTCTTAGGGTACTTGCCGATGAGTTCGATCGCTACCCTCTTGACTAGCTCTGTCCTGACTTTACCCACTTACATACCACCGGGTTTGTTTGCCGATGCTGTATGAGGCTTCGGCACTCATTTAAACATTTACCTTCGGGACGCTTTGCCTCAAAGCGGTCTCCTGTAGAGGGTGAAGTCGCCCGCCGACGCCGTTTTCGCGAATCTCAGGTCGGCTTCGATGAGGCGTATGGTGAGGGGTGTGAGCGGGTTGCCGTCGGAGGTGTCGAGCAGGACGTAATCGGAACGATCGATCAATCCGCTTAGATATGTCTCTATGGCGGGGAGCTGTTCGTCTGCGAATGTTGTCACTGGTATCGCATATGCGTTTATTCTCCCTGATACGTGTGGGAAGAGGTGATTCTGTGTGAGTATCGACGCGTCTCCGGGTACGGTGTCTATGAGTGCGTGGATGTCTACCACCTCGGCTGGGGTGAGGTTGTTTCTCGAGTACCAGAGTATGTATGTGTCGTCGGCGAGCATGATCGAGGCTGGAAGTCGAACCAGTTCGCGCCATGTATGCTTGGGCTTAGCAGGTAGATGAGCCCCATTATGGCGCCTGTGGGGATGTTGCCCGTCAACCGCCTAGTTAACAGGTAGAGGGGGTACGCCGCAGCCCCAACTGCGATGCTCTTGACGACCAGTAGTAGCTCCGGAGCGGGGATGACGCGGTACAGGGGGAAGAG
>DUKA01000013.1 GCA_013329615.1 Candidatus Bathyarchaeota archaeon | reverse complement strand
CGAGGCAAAACGCCTCATGGGCACGAGCAAAACAATCACACTCCTCGGCAAGGACTACACACCCCAGCAGATCAGCGCCTTCATACTCCAGAAGATACTACGCGACGCCGAGACGTTCCTCGGCGAGAAGGTCACGAAGGCGGTAATCACCGTCCCCGCCCACTTCAACGACAATCAACGCCAAGCAACCATAGACGCAGGCGAGATCGCCGGCCTCAAGGTCACGAGGATCGTCAACGAGCCGACAGCCGCGGCACTCGCCTACGGAGTCGACAAAGCCGACAAGGAGCTAAAGATACTCGTCTTCAGCTTCGGAGGAGGCACAAACGACACAACCGTCATGGACTTCGGTGGAGGAGTCTTCGAGGTATTATCCACCAGTGGAGACACACAGACCGGCGGAGCCGACATCGACAAGGCGATAATGGACTACCTAGTCGAAGAGTTCAAGCGCAGCGACGGAGTCGACCTGCGTAGCGACTTAAAGGCGATGGCGCGTCTCAAGGAGGGCGCGGAGAAGGCGAAGATCGAGCTGAGTGGAGTGCTCAGCACCGACATCGACCTCCCATACCTCGCAATGGGCGCGAGCGGCCCCAAGAACATGCACATAACCATGACCCGCGCCAAGCTCGAACAGATCGCCCGCCCAATCATCGACCGCATCAAAACCCCCATCCAACGCACAATCGAGGACGCGAAAATCTCCAAGGACAAAATAGACAAAGTCATCCTCTTCGGAGGAATGACAAAGATGCCCCTCGTCCAGCAGGTAGTCGAGGAGGCGATCGGCAAGAAGCCGGAGAGGGGACTCGACCCCATGGAGTGCGTGGCGATGGGCGCGGCCATACAGGGCGCCATCATCGCCGGCGAGATCAGCGACATAGTACTACTAGATGTCACCCCCCTCAGCCTAGGCGTCGAGACGCTCGGCGGAGTCCTGACCAAGGTACTCGAACGCAACACAACCATTCCCACCAAGCAGACCCAAACATTCAGCACAGCCGCCGACATGCAGACCGCCGTTACCATCCACGTCCTGCAGGGAGAGCGCGCCATGGCGAAGGATAACATAAGTTTAGGACGCTTCGACCTAACCGGAATCCCACCCGCACCCCGCGGCGTCCCACAGATCGAGGTAACATTCGACATAAACACAGACGGAGTCCTCAACGTATCCGCAAAGGACCTCGGAACCGGCAAGAAGATGGGCATCACCATCCAAGCCTCCACCAAACTCAACCAGAAGGAGAAGGACCGCATGATGGAGGAGGCCGAGAAATACGCCGAAGCAGACAAGAAGGCGAAGGAAGAAGCCGAGATACGCAACAACGCAGACAGCATCGCCTACACCACCGAGAAGACCCTCACAGACGTCGGCGACAAGCTCCCAAGCGACCTCAAGAACAAGATCAGCGACAGTCTCACAGCCCTCAAGGAGGCACTCAAGGGCACAGACACCGATGTCATCAAGGCCAAGACCGACGAGCTTACGAAGATCGTCCAGGAAGCCGGCGCGGAGATATACAAGCAATCCGCCGCCGCCCAACAACAACAGCAAGCTGGCGCGGAGCAGGCGCAGTCCGGCACAGAGCCACAGGGTGATGGCGCCAAGACCGTCGACGCCGAGTACAAGGTACACGACGACGAGAAGAAGCCCGACGCGGACTGATCCTAAACCTTTTCTGGGGCGTCCAGCCCCTTTCACCACCATGCCAGCCAAGTATGGTGCACAGACCGAATACGGCAAACTACGGAAGGTGCTCATGCACCGCCCCACCGAGGAGAACCGCCGCGTCACCCCCGGAAACAAAGACGCCTACCTCTTCAGGGACGTCATCTACTGGAAGTCGTTCCAGAAGGAGCACGACTTCTACACAGACGCCCTACGCGACGAGGGCATTGAGGTACTGATGCTGACGGAGCACCTCGACGAGCACCACGCACACATCGCCGAGACCCTCCCCAACATGGTCTACACCCGCGACAACTGCCTCGTCACAAGCCTCGGCGCGAGCGCCCTCAAGATGGCTTCGGCGGCCCGCCACGTCGAGAGCGTTATCATGGAGAAGGCCATGGACAACCTCAAGATACCCATCGCCAACAGGGTGGAGCACCCCGGGCAGGTGGAGGGCGGAGACTTCGTCTGGCTCGACAAGCAGACGCCCATGATGGGCTTCATCACGAGGAGCAACGAGTCCGGCGTCAGGGCGATGAGGGAGACACTACTCGGCAAGAAGGCTGTGAAGGAGTTCGTCGCGGTGCCACTCCCCAGCTTCCGCGTCCACCTCGACGGCGTACTCATGACGCTTAGCAAGGACCTCGCGCTCTTCCACGAGGCGAGCCTCGGACTCTTCCCATGCTACATCTACAACGAGGAGGGGGTCAAGGTCACCTACCTGCGCCAGTACCTCGAGGAGAAGGGCGTAGAGCTAATCGAGTGCAACGACACAGAGGTGCGCATGTTCGGCACAAACCTCCTCGGAATAGGCGACAACAAGCTCGTCAGCTACGAGTGGAACGAGCGCCTCATCGAGATGCTCGACGACAGGGGCTTCGACATGATAAGCATCCCCGGCAGCCAGCTTAGCATCGGAGGCGGCGGCCCCCACTGCATGACCTGTCCCATCCTAAGGGAGGATTAAACCTGTGTAGTGGCGGACCCCGACGGGGTTACACCAAATTCTCAGCCACACCACACCTAATCAAACATGAAGCCACTTGGGGGAACGCACAAAGCTAGACGCCATAGACCTAATAGTCAGGGTACTACTGGAGCACGAGAAGACACTGAACAACCTGCTCGAGCGCATGGACGGTATGACCGACAGGCTCGAGGAGATGGTCGAGCGCCTCGAGGCACTCTACGAGCCTCAGGCGGACTAGAAGCGGCTCGGTAACGTTTTTAAGCCCTCCGCCTCGGAGAAGTCAACAGAACCCGGGGGATGGTCTTGGCTGCGAAGCGCGACTACTATGAGATACTCGGCGTCGGCAAGGACACGTCCCCCGAGGAGATAAAGAAGGCGTTCAGAAAACTCGCCTTCGAGCTCCACCCGGACAGGAACAAGACAAGCGGCTCCGAGGAGAAGTTCAAGGAGATCAGCGAAGCCTATGCAGTCCTGAGTGACCCGGAGAAGAAGCAGAAGTATGACTCCTACGGGCACGCCGGCATCAGTGGCGCCTACAGCCAGGAGGACATCTTCCGCGGCGCAGACTTCAGCGGCTTCGGCGTCGACATGGAGGACATCCTCCGCAGCTTCTTCGGCGGCGCCTTCGGGGGAGGATTCGGCGGCTTCCAGCGTCAACGCGGCGGACCCCAAAAGGGTAGGGACCTACAGACCACCGTCGAGATTACCCTCGAACAGGCAGCCTCAGGGACAAACGTCGAACTCACACTCAACAGGCTCGAACACTGCAGCAGATGCGGGGGAAGCGGCGCGGAGCCCGGTTCGAGCGTCGTCAACTGCCCCAAGTGCGGTGGCACCGGTCAGGTACAGAGGAGTGTAAACAGTCCATTCGGGCGGATGATCACCGTCACGACCTGTGACCGATGCCAAGGAAGGGGGCGTACAGCCGAGAAGCCATGCACCAAGTGCCGCGGTGACGGCGTTGAGGAGGCGAGAAGAAAGATAGACGTGAAGATCCCCGCGGGGATAGATGAGGAGATGTACCTCACCCTACGCGGGCAGGCGGACGCCGGACTATACGGCGGGCCAGCGGGCGACCTATTCGTCGGCGTCAGGATAAAGCCCCACCCCACGCTGCTGCGAAAAGGCGCCGACACCATATACGAGGCCGAGATAAATGTCGCACAGGCGGCCCTCGGCGCCGAGATAACCGTCCCGGTTATCGGTGGGGAGGAGAAGATCAAGATACAGCCGGGCATCCAGAGCGGCGACATGATCAGGATCAAGGGCAGAGGGATGCCGAGCCGTTACGGCAAGGGCGACCACCTAGTACACGTAACAGTACACGTCCCGAAGAAGCTCACCAAGCGCCAGCGCGAACTCATGGAGGAGCTCGCTAAAGAACTCGGCGCCGGGCAGCAGAAGAAAGGATTCTGGGTTTAACGCCTGTCGATCAGGTCGTCGACGCCCGGCCCCGTGCCTATGAGTGAGACGGGAATCTTTATCTCGTCCTCGATCTTCTTGACAAACTTCTTCGCGTCTGCGCCCAGTTCGGTGTACTGCTGGGCCTCCTTGCAGTCGGGGAAGAGGACGTCCAGTTTGGTTAGACCGATCATGGTCGCGCCGTTGATCATCTTCGCGCGACGTGCTAGGTGGTAGTCGAAGGGTGCTGCGCGTCTCTGGCGGCCTGTGACGGTGCCATACTCGTCCCAGCCCCTCTTCTTCGCCTCCTCGTGGCTGATCTCGCCGTCGAGCTCACCACCGCCAACGCGGGTGACGTAGCTCTTCAGCACCATCACGACGTCGGTGACGCGTGTGGGGCCGACGCCGACGTCGCTGCATGCCGCGGCGGCGCAGACGTCCTTGCTCGTGACGTATGGGTACTGGCCGTAGTAGAGGCTGATGAATGTGCCCTGTGTGCCCTCGATGAGTAGGTTTCTGCCGTCGTCGAGCGCCTTGTTAGCGATTGCGGGGACGTCGGCGAGGTACTTCTTCAGCTCGGGGATATCGCGGGCCATCTTGGCGATACGCATGACCCTGTCGGCGTTGCAGGGTCCAGTACCTGTGCCCGTGGTCTTTACGGTGTTCTTGAGGTTGGAGTCGGTCTGGTCGAGCTGTATGTGTTTTGGCTCGATGATGGCGCACTGCGGGTCGATTCCGAAGCGCTTGTCGATGCCCGTCTCGGCGATCTCCTTTATGACGAGCTCGGGGTTGACGAGGACGCCGGGTCCTATGAGCATTTTCGCCTTGGGGTTGACGAAGCCACACGGGACCATCCTGAGCTTGTACGCCCTGCCGTCCTTGACGACGGTGTGGCCCGCGTTCGGACCCACGCCCGCCCTCGCAACGACGGCGACGTCGTCAGCGACCGCTAGGTAGCTTATGATCTTCCCCTTGCCGGTGTCTCCGTAGAATCCGTCGACGACTACAGTGCAGCCCATCCAGCTCACCTGAAACCAATGGATTGGGGCAGAGCAGAGCTTTTAACCCTTTTCATCTAAAGTTGGGGGTTATTTAATATCTTTAATTGACTAATCGGTGTAATAAAGTCTTCGATGATGAGAGCCGTGGAGCCACTGAGATTGCCTCCGTCGAGGCAACTGCGCCTACTCCCCGTTGTCCGATTACTCCACCCCAAAACCAAGCTACGAGGGGCGGACGCTCTTGACGTATACGTGTAAAGTCGTGTAGGAATAGATCATAGAGGCAAACTCCTATACGCGTCACTCGGCACCATTAAGCGAGTTGAAGAACCAAGTCGCCATAATCACTATCGGCAACGAGATACTCGACGGCATCATCCTCGACACAAACACGAAGTGGATGATTGAGCGCCTAAAGCCGCTGGGGCTCATAGTAAAGGTGGTCTTGGTGGTCAGGGACGACGTCCCCGAGATAGCCAGAGCCATAAACAGAGCGATCGAAGACGGGTGCAGCCTCATCATCACGAGTGGCGGCCTCGGCCCCACGCACGACGACATGACCCTAAAGGGCGTCGCTGAGGCGTTCCACCTACCGCTTGAGGTGAACGCGGAGGGACTAGCCATAGTCACCCGTCAGTACAAGGGGCTGCATGATAGCGGTAGGATAGAGTCAGCGGAGATCACGGAGGCGAGGAAAAAGATGGCGATCTTCCCAAGCGGGTCTCGCCCACTCGACAACAGGGTCGGCGGAGCCCCGGGAGTCCTCATCTCACATAGCGGCGCCGAGATCGTCTCCCTCCCCGGCGTCCCACACGAACTAATGTGGATATTCGACAACCAGTTAATCCCACACATAAGTGAACACATCGAGGGGTTCTACTACGAGGAGGTGTTGAGCCTCCCCCTGAGGGACGAGTCGACTCTCGCCCCCTTGATCGACGAGGCGATGAGGCGCGTCCCAGAGGTCTGGATAAAGTCGCTAGTCAAACCCTACGGGGAGAGGGGCATCAGGTTCTGGATAAGTGCCCGCGGCGACGATAAGGCGGAGCTAGAGGCAAAGGTCAAGGAGGCAACGCGCATCCTCGTTGGGCTCGCCGAGAAGCGCCTACCCACCAGCTAACGGTCAAACACGACTTATATCATGCCGCAGCCTAGCCATACGGGAACGAAGATGCTTGTGGCGGACCTCCCCATCCCAGAAGAGGTGAAGCAACACCTCGCACTGAAGGGGATAAAGGAGCTATACCCGCCCCAGGCAGACGCCATCAACACCGGCGTCCTAGAGGGCAAGAACCTAGTCCTCGCCAGCCCCACGGCGAGCGGCAAGACACTAATCGCCGAACTCTGCGCCTTGAAGCATGTTCTGGAGCGCCGTGGCAAGGTCCTCTACCTCAGCCCCCTGCGCGCCCTCGCGTGGGAAAAGTTCGAGGGCTTCGAGGAGTACGCG
>DUKA01000156.1 GCA_013329615.1 Candidatus Bathyarchaeota archaeon | reverse complement strand
GGTCTCCGAGCCCGTCCCCATGGGGCCCTTGACTATCCATCTGCCGTCGCTCACGCGCTTGACGAGCGCCTTGACCTTGAGGGACTTGCCGTGCAGCTTGTCTGTGTGTCCCCCGAGGTTCACCTCTATCTCGTTGCCGGGTCCCGCCTTCGCCGCCTTTGCCGCCGCCGCGGGGTCCCAGATGACGCCGAAGACGCCCCCCGTCAGTCCCTCTTCGAGGACGGCCGTTAGGACGAATGTGCCGTCGCAGGGGGTGCCTCCGCCGGGGTTGTCGCCTATGTCGGCGAGGACTATCGGTTTCTCCTTGGCCGCCTTCACGCGCCTTAGGGCGTCCCTGACAGGCGTCGGCTTGACTAGGAAGTCCCTCCTGATGCTCCACACGAGGTCGGATAGCTCTTGAGCAAGGGCGTCGGCTAGTTTCTGGTCGTTGTTTGTGACGACGATAAAGCTCATTCCCGCCTCCTTTATGTCGCTCCAAGGGAAACCAGCGGCGACGGTTACTGCCTCGACGCCGGGCATCTGCTCCATCCTGTGCGCCTCTTCGAGGAGCTTCGTCATGGGGTACTTGCCGGTGAACTGGACCTGAAGGGCGGGAAGCATAGGTGGCTGGCGCAGGGCGCGGGCCGGCTTCAGTTTTCCGTCGAGAATCTTCTCCAACAAGTCGACGGACTCCACGGCGCGCTCATACTCGTCGATGTGAGGGTAGGTATCGTATCCGACTAGGATGTCCGCCTCCCTGACCATCTTCTCGGTGTAGTTGGCGTGCAGGTCGAAGCTGGCGACTAGGGGCTTCTTGCCGATTAGCTTGCGTACCGAGCCGAGAATGTCGCCCTCGACGTCGTCGTGCCCCTCCGCGACGGCTGCGCCGTGCAGGTGTAGGGCGACGCCGTCGAAGTTCTTCGCCGCCTTTATCCCGTCGAGGATGCCTCCGAGGATGTGCTCGTAAGCCTCCTCGGTGATGATGCCGCTCGGCGTGGCCGAGGCGTGCACAGTCTCTATGAACTCGAAGCCGTTCTTCTCGCAGCCGTCGATTAGGCCGCCCGCCGCGGTCTTCGTCCCCCTGAAGTGTGTGGGTATCTCGTCGCCGCTGAACAGATGCCTCTTGCGGAACTCGGAGAGGTCAGTCTTGATGTTTGATAACACGTTTGTCTCGTGGCTGAATGTGCCGATAACTATCCTCTTTGGAGCCATGGGTGAGTGTGGTGTCCGGTGGGGAAAATACTAACGGTCACTTGAAGAACTTGCGTAGGTCGATACCTTTCTCGGATTTGTCCTTCGCCGAGGGGAGGATGCCCTCCTGCAGGAGCAACTTCCTCTTCCACTCTAGACCGCCGCTGAAGCCTCCTATTCCGCCCTTCCCCCAGACGACCCTGTGGCAAGGCACGATGAGCCCCATCGGGTTGTCGCCGACGGCGTTCCCGACGGCGCGCACCGCCTTCGGGCGCCCGATCTGCTCCGCGATCCCGCCGTAGCTCGTCAGCTTCCCGTATGGAATGCCGTATATGGCCTTCCAGACATCGACCTGGAACGAGGTGCCGCGCATGTCGAATGGCCCCTTGAAGACGAACTTCTCCCCCCTGAAGTACCTGTCAAGCTCTGCCTTGAGCGCCTTGAACTTGCTCGGGTCCTCTATGTACTCGGCCTTGATGCGCGCCTTAAGTTCCTTGATGAAGACCTCCCTGTTGTTGGACATGTTGAACTGCACATACCCCTTCTCCGATGTTGCCGCCCACATCGTGCCGAGGGGCGTATCCAAACCTGCGTAGTATATCTTCTCCAACCCACTCGCCATCCTTATACTCGGGTGTCCCTACACGTTGTTGGACCCCATACTCGGATAAAACGCTGAGGGTGAAAAGTGTTGAGCCGTCAAATGCTGGTTCTAGCCTCCACTTCGCCGCGCAGAATTGAGTTGCTCAGGGACTTCGGCATTCCCTTCGAGGCCGTCGATCCGGGGGACGCGGAGAACAGCGTCTCTCACGACCCCATCACCCTCGTTAGGGAGCACGCCATCGCCAAAGCCGAGTCCGTAGCCAAGAAACACACAGATAGGCTCGTCCTCGCGGCTGACACGATAGTCGTCCTCGACGGGAAAATAATCGAGAAGCCGGGGAGCAGAGAGGAGGCTAAGGCGATGCTCCGCACCCTCTGCGGCAGGACGCACACCGTCATCTCCGCGGTCGCCCTCATCGAGAAGGGACACACGGATGTGAGAACAGAGGAGACACGCGTCTCCATGAAGAAACTGGGTGAATCCGAGATCGAGGCATACGTCGCCACTGGTGAACCTATGGACAAGGCGGGTGCCTACGCCGCCCAAGGCGTCGGCGCCTTCATCATAGAGAGGGTAGACGGATGCTTCTACAACGTTGTCGGGCTGCCAATGAGCCTACTCTACGACATGCTAAAAGACGCAGGCGTGGACGCACTCGTGACGCGGCGTCAATCTATATAACCCCCATAATCTATATAGATTATCCTTAATTATATACCCAATTCCGATTACGTAGGAACTTGGGTTCAAAATATACGAGCATCGCGGGCTCCCTGATATCGCTGTACTTCTTCATCTCAGGGATAATGCTCGTCAAAGATTCGGCCAAGTTGATGGCAGAGTTCCTCGCGGAGAACATAGTTTTGGTCATCAGAGACACAACGAGCGCCGTCTTCGCGGGATGGATAGGGACGGCGCTACTTCACAGCAGCGGAGCATTCGACTCGATAACCGTCGCCTTCGTCTCCTCGGGCGCCATGCCGTTGAGCCTTGCAGTCTCCACGCTCATAGGAGCCGAACTCGGCACAACGGTTACACCCTTCCTC
>DUKA01000212.1 GCA_013329615.1 Candidatus Bathyarchaeota archaeon | reverse complement strand
CATGTGTGTGGAGTCTGAACACTCCGCCCTGAGCGCCTGCTGCGGCGCGTCGGGCGCCGGCGCCCGCGCTTTCACGGCGACCAGTTCCCAGGGTCTTCTGTATATGGCCGAGATCGTTCCCGTGGTGCCGTCCATGCGTCTTCCCATCGTCATGGCGATCGGCAACCGGGCCGTGTCGGGTCCGATCAATATCTGGAACGACCACAGCGATATCATGTCGCAGCGGGACAGCGGCTGGATATCGCTCTTTGCCGCGGACGGCCAGGAGACGATCGACATGATGATCCAGGCCTTCAAGATTGCCGAGCACCGGGACGTCATGCTCCCGGTCAATGTCAATCTGGACGGTTTTNNTCAACTCCAAGAAGGTGATCCTGGAGGTGTGGAAGGAGTGGGAAGAGCAGTTCGGCCGGAAGTATGAGCCGATCGGCGCGTACCGGATGAAGGGCGCCGAGGTCGCGCTCCTGACCCTCGGGTCCATGGGGGATACGGCGGAGGTTGCCGTTGATGAGCTGCGCGATAAAGGGGTGAAGGCGGGCCTGCTGAAGATGAAGCTGTGGCGGCCATTCCCCGCGGAGGAACTGATCAAGGCGGTGAAGGGACTCGCGTCACTGGCCGTTATCGACCGGTCGGCTCCGTTCGGAGGCGCCTGCGGTCCCGTCTGCGCCGAGGTCAAGGCCGTTCTCTATGATCAGAAGGAACGCCCCTCGATCACGAATCATATTATCGGCCTCGGCGGCCGAGACATGGTGGTCGGCGATTTCGTGAAGATCGTCGAGCAGGCGATAAGCGCCCGGAAGAAGAAACCCAGAGAAGCGTATGAAATATACGGAGTGAGGGGATCATGAATACAGTAGAGAACTTTGATTTATATGCTCCACGGCTGGTCGACAAGGAAGAGTACTTCGCCGCCGGGCACCGCGCCTGTTCAGGATGCGGGGAAGCCCTTGCCATCCGCCTGATGTGCAAGGCCCTGGGCGAGGACACGGTGATCGTGAACGCCACGGGGTGCATGGAGGTGGTATCGGTCATGTATCCCACCACGGCATGGAACCTTCCCTGGATTCACGTGGCGTTTCCCAATGCCGCGTCGGTCGGCTCGGGGGTGGAGGCCGCTCTCAAGGTCCTGCGGCGCAAGGGCAAGATCGCGGACCGGCGGATCAAGGTCGTCGCCATCGGCGGTGACGGCGGAACCTTCGATATCGGCTTTCAGGCCCTTTCCGGCGCCATGGAGAGGGGGCACGATCTCCTCTATGTCTGCTTCGACAACGAGGCGTACATGAACACGGGCATCCAGCGCAGCGGGCTCACCCCCATCTACGCGGCGACGACCACCACGCCCGTCGCCTCGGAGAGCAGGGGGAAGAAGTCGAACAAGAAGAACGTCCCCTTCATCATGGCGGCACACAACATACCATACGTCGCGACAGCCAGCGTCGCCTACCCCAACGACCTCATCGGCAAGCTCCAATACGCGAAGACCATCAAGGGCTTCAAGTACCTACACGTCCAGAGCCCCTGCCCGACCGGGTGGGGCTTCGACCCCGCCCGCACCATAAAGGTCGCGCGCCTCATGGTCGAGTCCGGCATGTGGCCACTCTACGAGATCAACGAGGGCAACTTCAAGCTCACCTACAAGCCGCGTGAGCTGAAGCCCGTCAGGGAGGCGCTCAGCCTGCAGGGCAGGTTCAGGCACCTCGACGACTCGGAGTACGAGTACATACAGGGGCGGGCCGTCGAACACTGGAGGCAGCTCCTCGACGTCGACGGAAAGAAGCTACCCCTCTAACCTGCCTATTCTCTTTTTTACTCAACAACATCTTCTACCCGAAACTTTTCACTAGATATAACCGCGGCTTTAAGTCTAGAACACGCCAGATATTCACCACAAGTCACGTTATCACCGGTGAAAAAGGAATGAATGAAGATAAACTACCGGAACTGAAGACTCTCTACGACGAATTATGGGGAGACGCGCGCACCCTCATCAAGGACATGAACAGGAACATCAGGGCGGTGCTCCTGTACGGCGTGCTGTGCTTCTTCACGGCTCTGTTCGAACTGTCTGCCGTGACGACCAACTATGATAAGGTGGTGGCGGGGACGGCGAGGTGGCCGCTCGACTACGTATACCTCGGCGGCAGTGCTGTGGGCGTCGTCGCATTCATTGCCATCGGCGTCGCGATGCTCATGTGGCACAGTAACCTCCGGCAGAGGTACAAGAGACTCATTGAGATTGAGAAGAAGCTCGGTGACTAGCCGATGTGCCCAAGGATAGCTCCTCCCCCAAGCAGAGCGGCTGAGAGGCTACTGGAGTACCTGGACATTTTCAAGACTAACCAATCGGGTAGGGGGAAGACGCTCTGGTACGACGTATACCGCCGCGCGGGAAACCAGTACCAGACGGATCAGGTGATAGAGTACCTGACGCTCAATGACCTGATCTCGGGTGGCAAGGAGGAGGGGTACGCCCTCACGAAGAAGGGCGAGGCGTGGCGCGAGATACTCAGTAGACACGCCGACCTCGTCGGCGTCCTGACGAAGGAGCTGAGCGGTGACAGGCGAAGGAGCCTCTAGTTCGGCTTTTTAATCACCGCGCATCTAATTCTGCCATGGCCGCAGGGAGGGTGATCCTCGTCGTCCGCGACGGCTGGGGCTACTCCGAGGAGACCAAAGGAAACGCCATCAGGCAGGCGAAGGTCCCCAACGACACGCTCTACATGGAGAAGTATCCTTGGACCCTTCTGAAGTGCACGGGGAACGCCGTCGGGCTCCCAGGGGGGACGCAGGGGGGCTCCGAACCGGGACACCTCACGATGGGTGCGGGGCGGATCGTCTGGCAGCCGTTCGAGGAGATCAATCAGGCGATCTACAACGGCAGCTTCTACGAGAGCCCCGCCATACTCGGCGGGGTTGAAAACTGCAAGAAGAAGGGCTCGGCACTGCACCTGATGGGACTCCTCAGCGACCAGGGCATCCACGGCTCAACGACCCACCTCTACGCCCTCCTTGAACTGGCGAGACGCCACGGCTTGGACGAGGTCTACATCCACTGCTTCCTCGACGGACGGGACGTGCCGGAGCGCTCCGCGAAGGGCTTCATAGAGGAGACGCAGAGGCAGATCAGGGAGAAGGGTGTCGGTAGGATAGCCTCCATGGTGGGGCGCTACTACGCCATGGACAGGGACACGAACTGGGAGAGGACGCTGAAGGCATACGACCTCCTAACACAGGGGGAAGGGTGGAAGGAGACCGATCCACTCAAAGCGGTGGACAACGCCTACCAGCGCGGGGACCCCACAGATTACTACATCCAGCCGATAGTCATGATTGACGGCGGAAAGCCTATCGCAACCATCGACGCCGAGGACGCCGTCATCTTCTGGAACTTCCGAAGCGACCGCGCCCGCCAGATAACCTACGCCCTCACACAGAACGGCTTCGAACACTTCCCACGCAAGAAGTTCCCACGCGTCCACTTCGTCTGCATGAGCGGATACGACAGGAGCCTCACGCTCCCAGTTGCCTTCCCCCAGAACATCGTCAGCAACAACCTAGCACAGGTCTTGGCAGCCAACAATAAGAAGCAGCTGCGGATCGCCGAGACTGAGAAGTACGCTCATGTGACCTTCTTCTTCAACAGCCAGAACGAGGAACCGGTAAAGGGGGAGAGGAGGATACTCGTCCCCAGCCCCAAGGTGGCGAGCTACGAGGAGAAGCCGGAGATGAGCGCCCACGAGATAACGGGTAAGCTCGTCCCGCAGATTGAGAAGGGTGTCTATGACTTCATCCTCGTAAACTACGCGAACGGCGACCTTGTGGGGCACAGTGCAAACATGCAGGCAGGTATCAGGGCGTGCGAGATCGTCGACGGGTGCGTCGGCGAGGTCGTGAAGGCTGGGCTAGCGAAGGGATACACGATACTGATCACTGGGGATCACGGCAACATCGAGACGATGTTCTACTCCAACGGCGAGCCGAACCCCAGCCACGGCACCAACCCCGTCCCCTTCATCCTCCTAAGCCGAAGCACCAAGCTGAGGAAGGCGAAGCTACAGACGGGGCAGGGGCTCAGCTGCGTCGCGCCGACGATACTGGCGCTGATGGGCATCCCCAAACCGGACGAGATGACGGCGGAGAGCCTCACCCAACTCGCCGCGTAGATTTAATAAGGGGCCGCATCAACATTTTCGACTATTAACGAGACAGGTACCCGTATTGACCGGCGAAAGGCTGAGTAAAGCGAACAGCGCCGCATTCTACACCTGTCTCCCCCCGAGGCAAGGAACATGACGACAAAGATCGGTTTCAGCACTGAGAAGTACCTGAAGGCGCAGATCGCGAAGATCGAGCAGAGGGTCAGCCTCTTCGACAAGCTCTACCTGGAGTTCGGCGGCAAGCTGCGCTGGGACAACCACGCGAGCCGTGTTCTCCCCGGATACGCACTGGACACGAAGATACAGATGCTCCAGCGCCTCAAGGGTGAGATAGAGATAATCCACTGCATCTCCGCCAAGGACATCGAGGCGCGCAAGATCAGGGGCGACAGCCGCCTCCCCTACGAGGACCAGATACTCAGGGACATATACGAGCTGGCCGAGCTCGGGCTCCCCGTCTCGGCGGTCGTCATCAACAGGTTCAGCGGCGAGTGGAGCGCCCAGAAGTTCAAGCAGCGCCTAGAGAACCGTGGGCTACGCGTCTTCATCGGCTACGAGATACCGAACTATCTAAGCGACCTCGACACGGTGCTGAGCGACGAGGGCTATGGAAAACCCGAGTACGTGCCCACGGAGAAGAAGATAGTCATCGTCACCGCTCCCGGTCCGGGGAGCGGCAAGATGAGCTTCGCCATGAGCCAGGTCTACCAAGACCGAAAACGGGGCATCACAAGCGGCTACGCTAAGTTCGAGACCTTTCCCATATGGAACCTCGAACTGGAACACCCCGTCAACACCGCGTACGAAGCCGCTACGGCCGACCTCGGAGACTTCAACCAGGTTGACCCGTTCCACC
>DUKA01000221.1 GCA_013329615.1 Candidatus Bathyarchaeota archaeon | reverse complement strand
GAGTACGTCAAGGTACGGAGCAATAAAGGCACGACCAACACCAATGGGGACTACATGGTCTCGATCGGTTGGTGGGATAACTTCCTCATCATGTTTGGTTCGGTGAATGCCCGATTCTCGCTGGAGGGCCCATTTGCATACGTCCAGAATAACAGAGGCGCCGAATATCAAGAGGACGAACGCTGCCCATCAAACAAGATATGCAACCACACGTGGACCGCCGCAGATAGGGACCACATCAACGTATTCTACCACATGAACCTCTTCCACGACTGGCTAAAGACCCAGCTGAACTACAACTGGAACAACATTTGGAATCCAGGGAATCAGTTCATCGCCCGTGTGAACAGGCCAAACTACGCTAACGCCCACGCGGGTTCACCGATGGAGTTTGGGAACGACCCCTTCGCCAGATCCAGCGACGTGGTCTATCACGAATGTACGCATAATGTTCTCGCCGATCTATATGGGGACTACATTGGCTGGCCGGACGCTCAAACGGAGGGGTACGCCATGGATGAGGGATACGCTGATTATTTTTCATGCAGTTATACGAACGAGTCGAGGCATGGCGAAGGCGCGAGTGCGACCCCCCGCGATCTCCAGAACAACGATACCTACGTTAGGAAGGCCACCTACAATGTAGAGGGGCACACCGGGGGCAGGATAATTGCAGGAGCCGCGTGGGACATCAGGGCGAGGCTCATCACGGAGATGGGGGAGGCGGCGGGGAGGCTGCACGCGGATAACCTCGTCTTCGACGCTCACCAGATATTATCCACAAAGCCGCGGGACTACTTCTTCTCGGACCCGCAGGAGAGTAACCTTCTGGCTAGCCTCTACGACGCGGCGGACGAGGCCGCGGCACCTGCAGCGATCCCACCACACTTCGCCCACATCCATCAGGCCTTCGCCAACCACAATCTCCTCCAGGCGACTCTGAGGGAGGACGATAGCTTCGACTTCTCGAGGAATACGTTGGGGTATCTCAGCGGCGGCGATCTGTACTTCAGCGGAGGTAGTTTCTGGGCGAACAACGTTGATCAGAGGGGAGTAGTCGACGTGGGGAACAGGGGCACCACACCTCTGCAGAACGTCGTCCCACCTGCAACCGGGTATAGCCGACAGGGGGTCCCAGCCGTCGTGGGGCACACATACGTCTCCCTCGCCTCGCAACAGGAACTCGGCAACTCCATAGTCTTCGAGGTGCTGTCCCTAGGGCACAACAACACGGAGGTGGTCATCAGGTACTACTATCTGATGCGTCGGCTGCGTCTGGTCGAGAAGGTGGGGGTTGACTTCTCGGCGCTCATCCGCGGGGCCACACCTTTGGCTGACCTGTACTATAATAAGGGGAAGTTCTTCGGTGACCAACGGGGGCAGGGTGGCGTGCTAGACCTCGGGGTGGTGGAGAGGGACTGGTCGTCGAGGCCGAGGATACCTACCAGCGGTTACGTGAAGGACGGCATCGACGCTGAGTTGAACCACGTCTACTTGGCCCCAGATAACGAGACACGGGGCAAACACCACATAATCTTCAAGGTGGTCGAGAAGAGCCAGCTCGTAACAGAGCCCTANNTACAATGGATTGTTTTTTCTTATAGCTTGTCTTAAATATCACTAAAAATTAACTTCGATTCATGTTATGTCCAGGCTGCTCGCGTAGTGTGCCCGAGGATTCGACGTTCTGCCCTTGGTGTGGCAAGTCTCTTTCGCTTGGGTCTTGTCCCCACTGTGGAGCGAAGGCACCTAAGGGGGCGCAGTACTGCCTCAGCTGCGGAAAACCGTTGGTAAAACCCGAAGTGACTGGTCAAGCACCACCCTTCGTCGAGAAGGCGACGACCTCGTTTAATGTGGCTCAGTTGCAGGTCAGCCCCCCTGTTATGTCGGTGGGTTCTCAGGACTCGTACTATAGGTCGCTGACGAGCGGCGAGGTCGAGGCGCTCAAGAGGGCGGCGTCTTGGGAGGTGCAGTTGGCGCAAGTCTTGGGCGCCGTGGCTCTGATCTGGGGGGTCATAGGCTACTTCGCCCCTGTGGAGAACCCCCTCGTCTTTGGTATTATCGGGTTGATTCCGAGTCTTTTCGGTGTTTTCGCCGGGTTTGCGGCTAGGCAGAAGATGATGACGATGAGCCAAGCGATCGCCAACGGGAGGGCAGTCGATTTCATCGGCTCGACTGGGACAGATGTGAAGAATCTTAGGAGGATCGACTTCGATGGAGGTCATCTGACTTTTGCCCGCCAGCGCATCCCGAAGGCTCTCAACGACGCGACGAGGGACGGCAACACCCAGCTGCGCGTAACCTTCACCGAGGGGGGAACGGAGACGAAGACCGGCACCGAGACGATGATCCTTGCGGTCAATGGTTCTGCGCTTCCGAAGCCGGTCCTCGGCACCGTGGAGGTGACGCAGTGATGAGGGCGAATAGGGTCCTATCGATCCTCGCGCTTGTTATGCTCGCGGCGTCGGCCGCGGGGGCTTGGTCTGTATCGGCGGCGAACTACGACGGAACGTACACCCTCTACTACAGTTTTTACACTGGTACTACTTGGCAGTGGGTCACACTTGA
>DUKA01000203.1 GCA_013329615.1 Candidatus Bathyarchaeota archaeon | reverse complement strand
GAGCTACCAGGGCATCAACGGCGTGGCGAGGTACCACGGCTCCTCCGTGGAAGAGGCTCTCCCTGTGGAGATGCTGCCGTACGATGACCGCGTCGAGTGCCCCGAGGGCGTCGAGCCGAAGAAGACACGTAAGGCCCACCCGATAACGAGGGGGCTCCCCGGCACTTGGCCCCACCTTCTCGGCTATAACAGGGTAATCGCCAAGAGCGAGGCGGATGTGCTCGCCACGGTGGGCAACGACCCCCTGCTAGTGGTGGGGGAGCACAGCGAGGGGCGCGTCGTGTCGTGGACGAGTGACATAGGCCCCCACTGGTGCCCGCGCGGCTTCGCCGAGTGGGAGGGCTACACGACGCTCTGGAGACGCATGGTCTCCTGGGCCTCGGGTGAGTAGGCGAAGCAGATGGGGCCGCTCGACACGCACGCGCACCTCGCGGATCTTCCCGAGGGTACCGTAGATAGGGCTAGGGCCGCTGGGCTGTCTGGGATCGTGGCGGTCAGCGCCGACGCTGCCACCTGCGAGGGCACGTTGAGGCTCCGCGAGAGCCACCCGGGGTTCGTGCACGCCGCCCTAGGAGTCCACCCGACCGAGTTCTTCGACCAAGACCTCGGAGCCGTCCTCCGCCTCATCAAGGCAAATGCCTCACGTTGCGTCGCGGTCGGGGAGATCGGCCTCGACTACTGGCATAAGCTGGTCCGGAAGGATATGGTGCAGAGGGAGAGGCAGACGGAGTTCTACGTGGCGCAGCTCGAATTGGCGAAGGGGCTCGATCTCCCTGTGTCGATCCACAGCAGGGGCGCGTGGGGTGATTGCCTGAGCCTCGCGCAGGGGCACGGCCCCGGCAGGGGCGTGTTCCACTGGTACAGCGGCCCTCTCGACGTCCTCGAAGGGGTGATAGACGCGGGCTACTACGTCTCATGTACCCCCGCGGTTGAAGTGAACCCCGAACTCAGGGCGGCGATGGAGAAGGCGCCGTTGGAACGGATACTCGTCGAGACCGACTCGCCGGTCTGGATAAAGAGCCTGAGTCGGCCCTCGGAGCCGGTGGATGTGCTGTTGCCGCTGCGCCACCTCGCGGGGCTGAAGGGGTTACCTATTGAGGACGTTGAGGCGGCGACGACTAGGAACGCCGAAACCCTATTCAGGGTATGATAATGATTCTTCTTGATTCAATTGGGCTACGAGGGTAGGCGGGTCTTCCGCCCGGTCAGTGGTTTTTATCTGCTACTGCTGGTGCTGGCTCTCGTGTGCGCGGTCTCGGTCGTCTTCCTGCTTGTGGGCGATTTTCTCGTGTCCGCGTTGGGTCTGCCGATTCAGATGGTGGGCGTTTTCTTCTTCGTCAGCCTCTTCGGGAGCTTTGTGAATCTGCCGGTTGGGACGCTTGAGAGCAGGGTGCCGATCGTGTCGGTCAGGGAGGTGAGGGCTTTCGGCGTCCGGTGGCGTGTGCCGAGCGTCAGGATGGGGGTGGCTAGGACGCATGTGCTGATCAACGTGGGTGGCGCCGTGCTGCCCGTGGTCGTCTCGGGCTACCTCCTCGGCATGCCGCTGGTGCAGGCGGGTGGAAACGCCGTCGACGAGTATCTGGCGATTGCTGCGGTGCTGGCGATGGTCACCGTAGCTGTGAATAAGTCGGCTAACGTGGTTGAGGGGCTCGGGGTGGCCACGCCGGCCATCGTGCCGCCTCTCGTCACGGCGCTCGCGACCATACTCGTCGACTTCGTCTCGCCCCTCCACAACCCGGCTCAGGTCGCCTACATCGGCGGGACGCTAGGAACGTTGATTGGAGCTGATCTTCTCAACCTCGACCGGATACGCGGCATCGGCGCCCCCGTCGTGAGCATGGGCGGCGCGGGCACGTTCGACGGCATCTACCTGACAGGAATCGTCTCGGTGCTGCTCGTGTTCCTCGCCTTGTGGTAAGCCTCATCTAAGCGGCGCGTGTATCATGCTGCATGCAGCACGTCTACTTCGAGGTGAAGGGGCAGCCGGTGCCCAAGGCGCGTGCCAGAACCGTGCGCAAGGGCGGGAGGACGTGGAGCTTCACCCCGAAGAAAGTCGCCGTCTGGGAGAAGGTCGTCAAGGAGGAGGCGAAGAAGCACTTCGAGCGCCCCCTCACCGGACCCATACAGGTCTCCATGATATTCTACATGGAGAGGCCCCAGTCCCGGCGGAAGGACGTCTGGGTGCCCACGACGCCCGACCTCGACAACTTGGAGAAGGCGGTGCTTGACGCCCTGAACGAGGTCGCCTACGAGGACGACCGCTTCGTTGTGGCGAAGAACGCGCAGAAGAGATACATCCGCAGGGAGGAACCTCATGTATGCATCCGTGTGACCAGCCTGAGCAAGCAGGTCAGTATCGATGGCGTTCTTGAGTCTGGTTAGGGTTCCGATAAGGTTTTACAGTCGATTCTGCCTTGTGTAGCGGGGGCCGGGGTAGCCAAGCGGACTACGGCGCCAGTCTTGAAAACTGGTGATCTTACGATCCCAAGGGTTCGAATCCCTTCCCCGGCGCCACCACCGAATATTACCCGAATCTAAGACTCAGGGTGATAAACGGTGGAAGAAAAGGCGAGGCTTCCTCGGCCCCGCGTACAGAGGATTACTTGACCTCGTCGAGTGGTATCTTCAGCGTCTTCGCCAATCCCTTGCCATAGGCGGGGTCAGCCTTCCAGCAGTTCCTGATGTGCCGTATCTTGATCTCCTTTGGGATGGCCCCCATCGCGCGCGCCGTGTTCTCGAACAACACCTGTTGCTGCGCGGAGCTCATCAGCCGGAACAGTTTCCCCGGCTGTGTGTAGTAGTCGCTGTCGTCCTCCCTGAAGTTCCATCGGGCTGCCGCGCCGCTCAGCTCGAGTGGGGGTTCTTTGTAGTCGGGCTGTTCCTGCCACTCCCCGTAGCTGTTGGGTTCGTACGCGATTGTGCTGCCCGCGTTGTTGTTTACCCTCATCTGGCCGTCCCTGTGGTAGCTGTTGACGGGGCACCGTGGCGCGTTTACGGGTATTTGGTGGTGGTTTATGCCGAGTCTGTAGCGCTGCGCGTCGCCGTAGGAGAATAGTCTGCCCTGTAGCATCTTGTCGGGGGAGAAGCCTATGCCGGGGATGACGTGTGCGGGGTTGAAGGCGGATTGCTCCACCTCGGCGAAGTAGTTTTCGGGGTTGCGGTTAAGCTCGAACTCGCCGACCTCTTTTAGGGGGTAGTCTCCGTGGTACCAGACCTTCGTGAGGTCGAAGGGGTTGTACGACATCTTCTTCGCCTGCTCCTCGGTCATCACCTGTATGAACATCTTCCAGCGGGGGTGCTCGCCGCGCTCGATGCTCTGATATAGGTCTCGTTGGTGGCTTTCGCGGTCTGATGCTATGATGTGTTCTGCCTCGATGTCAGTCAGGTTCTTTATACCCTGTTGTGTGACGAAGTGGAACTTTACCCATACGCGCTCGTTCTCGGCGTTGACCATGCTGTAGGCATGACTGCCGAAGCCGTGCATGTGCCTGTAGGATAGTGGGATGCCCCTGTCGCTCATCGTGATTGTGACCTGATGCAGGGCCTCGGGGAGCGAGGACCAGAAGTCCCAGTTGTTCTTGGCACTCCTCATGTTTGTGCGCGGGTCACGTTTCACGGCGTGGTTTAGGTCGGGGAATTTGAGTGGGTCGCGGAAGAAGAACACTGGGGTGTTGTTTCCGACTAGGTCCCAGTTTCCCTCCTCCGTGTAGTATTTCATGGCGAAGCCGCGGATGTCGCGCTCCGCGTCGGCTGCGCCGCGCTCTCCGGCGACTGTTGAGAAGCGTACAAATATCTCGGTTTTCTTGCCGATCTCGGAGAAGATTTTTGCCTTCGTGTACTTCGTGATGTCGTGGGTCACGGTGAATGTGCCGTAGGCGCCTGAGCCCTTGGCGTGCATCCGTCTCTCTGGGATTACCTCCCTGTCGAAGTGCGCCAGCTTCTCTAGGAACCATACGTCCTGCAACAGCATGGGGCCCCGTGGGCCGGCGGTCATCGCGTTCTGGTTGTCGGGGACCGGGGCACCGGCGACTGTCGTTAATCTCCTCTTAGCTTTTTTACTCATATTAGAACCTCATTCTGTTATCTGGAATTGACGAATTTAAACCATAACCGCCCTCGATAGGCGAAGTAAACTGATATTCGTGAGGCTCATGGGTTCGAATACCATCCCCGATACCGCGACCGAAGCCAAGACATTTTACATATCTTCACATATGATGATCCATGAGACGGGCGATCCTGATCCCCGCTTTCCTACTCATCATACTACTAGCACCCCAGATCGGTCTAGTCACAGCATGGAGCAACGGCGGCTACAGCGCCGACCCGAGCAACCCCGACTACGGCACACACGACTGGATCGCCCAACACGCCCTCGACTGGCTCCCCGCCGAGAAGAAACAATACATCACCGACAACCTAGACAGCTACATCTTCGGCACAGAGCTGCCCGACCTCCCCCCATCTCAGGGAGGCATCGGAGACACGACGAAACACCACATCTACTACAGTTCCACGGGAACCCTCCAAGACGGCGCCGCCGCAACACGCGCCGAGGAGGAGTACCAAGCCGCACTCGCCTACCTCGAATCCGGCAACCAAGCCGAGGCCGCGAAACACGCCGGCGCCATGGCACACTACATCTCCGACATGGCGGTCTTCGGCCACGTCATGGGCGCCTCCACCGAATGGGGTGCCGAGACCCACCACAGCGACTACGAGAACCACGCAACCGGCATCACAACATCCAACTCAACCACCTACATCAAACCCCTCCAGTTCGACGGCGCCCTCACGACCCTCTCCGCGGGGGACGCCGCGAGGCAACTCGCCCTCGACACCACACTCGACGGCGGCGGAACATACACCGCAAGCTGGATGGACGCCAACTACGGCTGGACCAACACCGCCTTCACCGACCGCTCATGGGAGTCCGTCAACCTAGCCACCAACAAGGTCACCGACGCCCTCTCCACACTATACGACGCCTACACGCCACCGAAGACACAAACAACCATAACCCTCACAGCCTCCAAGACCACCGCGAAGGAGAACGAACAGATCACCGTCTCAGGGACGATAAACGCAGACGTCTCCGCGACAGTAACCATCCAGAAAAGCGTAGGTAGTAGCTGGACCACCATAGCAACCACCTCCTCGACACACGGCGCATACTCCACACAAATCACGTCCCCCGAGGGAAGCCACACCATCAGGGCCATCTGGGCCGGAGACACGACCCACGAAACCGCCACCAGCACAACCACAACACTAACCATCACGCCGAGAACAGGTACACTAAAAATCACCGTAACAGACGACCAAAACACCCCGATACATGGGGCAACCATCACGATGACAAAGACCCCAACGGGTCAGACGCCTCTCCAAGGCACAACCGGCACAGACGGCACCACAACATTCAGCGACATCCGCACCGGCGACTACACGATAAACGCCGCTAAGACCGACTACAATACGAACACAGGCGAGGCACAGATCGCCGACGAACAAACGACCACGGTACAGATCACCCTCACAAGAATCCCCGATAATATACCGGGTTACCCCATTGAAGCGATCATGATCGGCATCGCACTATTTTTGGGATATTTAAATAAAAATAATCATCTCAAATATATAAGATGACTTAATCCTTCATTATCGCGCTAATTTTCTCGTGGACGACGCTCCGAATCTGGGCATATAGGCTCCTGTAGTGGTTCGGGTCGGTCTCCTTCTGGACGTAGCCGTCGGCACCCGCGGCACGCGCGACCTCCTCAACCTCCTCACTCCCACGCCCAGTGTAGATGATGATCGGTATATCGCTCTCAGCCCTGACTCTCTGCGTCAGCGAGATCCCGTCCAACTCCTCCATCTGATAATCAGAGACGATGCAGTCGAAGTCATCGACGTGAATGACGCCGACAACCTCGCTCGGATGGGACACGGACTCGACCGAGATGTCAGGGTCGCACTCCTCGAGGAATATCTTCGTGAATAACAGCTGGTTCAAGTCGTCATCGACGTGTAGCACCCGGAGTGGGTTGTGTCGGGCGACTTGGATCATCGACTCTCTCGTCTGCTTCGCCTTAAAAGAGGTTTGAGGAGGGGTATTACTGCGTTTTCGGTTCATTAGTCCTTTACCTCCGCGGTTTGCGTGACTGGGCACTTCTTTAAGAGAATCTTGAACACCGTGCCTATGCCTACCTTTGACTCGACCTCGATCGTACCACCGTGGGCCTCTATCGCCTTCAGGCTGTAGACCAGCCCCAGGCCGAGGCCCTTCGACTTCGTAGTATAGAACGGCTTGAACAGGTTTGAGAACTGATTCTGCGCTATGCCGACGCCTGTATCGGAGACGATTATGGCGAACTGGTCGCCGTCGCTCTTCGTCTCCACTGTCAGTCTGCCCCCGCTTGGCATCGCCTCGAGCGCGTTCCTGACCAAGTTATCGACCACCCGCCTCAGCTTCAGGGAGTCGACCGTGACCACCTTCAACTGTGGATCAAGGCGTACGTCGACCGCGACGTTTTCGGCGACCGGCGCCTCCTTGAGAATGTCCACTATGAGCTCGGGCAGGTCCGTCGACTCCAGTTTGAGGGGGGTCTCACGGGTCCTGTAGCGGAGGTCCTCGAGCATTGAGAGGGCGCGGTCGACGGAGACCTCGACGCTGTTCAGCATCTCCTCGATCCGCTCGGGTTGTCTTCGCATGAGGTATGTGGCGTTCCTTATCGACTGCAGCGGGCTCCGCAGGTCGTGGCCGACCATGCTGGCCATCTTACCGGCCGCGGCGAACTGCTGCGCCTCAAGAAGCTCCTGCGTCCTCTTCTCCACCTGCTTCTCGAGGTCGGTCGTGTGCTGCTTGATCTGCTCCTGCAGGAGCTTGTTGCTCGTCACGTCCTTCTCTATGGCTAGGTAGGCGGGCTTCCCCTCGAAGACTATCCCACTGGCATTGACCTCTATGAATATGCTCGACCCGTCCCGCTTGATGAGCTTCATCTCGTAGGGGTCCGTAGCGCCGTCTCCGTGCCGCTTCTCCAGCCTGCCCCTGAGCGCCTCCCTATACTCGGGGGCTACATTGAGGTAAACATCCTTTCCCACCACATCCGACGGGGACGTATACCCGAGGAGCTCCGCCCCACTCTTGTTCACGTAGGCGTAGCGCGAGTCTACGAGGACGTACACCGCCTCGCCCAGTGCCTCAAGTAGGCTGCGGAACTGCGTCTCCGAGCTCGTTATCGACTCGAGCTCAGATAATAGCCGGTATGTGCAGCCGGCGTAGAGGCAGAGATTCTCGATGGCTCTAATGTCGGCCTCTGGGAAGGCGTTGACTCGGCTGCTGCGCAGGTCTAGTATGGCAACGACGGCGTCGCCGTTCTTGATGGGGGCAGACAGCTCCGACTTTATAGCGACGTCCTCGATTGGGGCAGCCCCATTGGAGATGTCTCCTATGGTCACGGGCCTCCCCTCGCGGGCTGACACCGCCAGCAGGCTCCCCCCAGAGAGGGGGACACGGAGGCCACTCGCCCTCCAGCGCCTCTCCAGGCAGACGAGCGCCTCTCCCTCGACCAGCATGAAGCTGATGACCTCGGAGTCGAAGCTGGCCTCCACGGCGTCGAGGGTGCACTTCGCGAGCTCTCCATTCGTCCGAGCCTTGAGGATCTTGGGGGCATACTCGTGGAGGGACCGCAGGCGCTGCTCATGCAACGACGCCTCGGTGGTATCCTGCAGGAGGACCACCGTAGCCTCCCTGCCGAGAAGCGGGGAGAGGCTGATCCAGACCTTACAGGTACGCCGCTCACCCTTCAGGGTCACGATCGTGAGGGTGATCTCTCCCCCCGTCTTCAGCAGCTCTTGCGTCTTCGCCTGCTCCGCCTCGGGGACGAAAGTCGAGAAGCCCACGCCGGTCAATTCGTCGGCGGTGCCAGAAACCAGCCTCTCGAAGGCGGGGTTGAAGTAGATGATTTTACCCTCGTATTCGACGGCCACGGCGTTGCTACCGGCGTCGAGGATCGCCGCAGCGAGGTCTACGCCCCGCCTCTTGTCGACGATGGCCCTCAGTCGTTTCGCCAAGAGGGGGGTCTGATCCAACGACATGGACACGACGAGGTATGTGTCCGCGCCGACGTCGAGGGCGCTGTTGGAGATGTTCTCCTCACCCTCGACCGAGTAGATCACTATCGGAGTCCTTGTGACGCCTTTGAGGGTTTTCGTCAACTCGAAGGCGTTCAACAGCGGCGAGTGGTTGATGAGTATCAGGTCTATCTTGTTCCGCGTGCACCCCGTGAGGGCGTCGACCGCGCTAGCCACTGACACCACGGCGAGCCCGGGATCGGCCTCCTCAAGGCGCTGCTTGAGAAAAGTCCTCATCCCGACATTTGGCTCGACGAGGAGTACACTAATCAAACGCTTCACCGATGCAGCCGCAGGCGAGTTTCTTGAATTGAAACTGAAGCAAACCGTTATTGGGATATGGGTGTCCTAGAGGGGGACATACAACGATCTACTTCAAACTATATTCCAACTAAAAATGCCTTTCTCGTTTTTAACAACTTCGACTAAAAAATTAACTAATCTTACCTGAAGATGGCGAAGAGGGTCTCAACCCGAACTGGATCGCTCAAACTGTAGAATACCCACTTGCCATCCTTCCTGCTCTTGACTATCTCGGCGTCTTCCAGTATCTTCAGGTGGTGGCTGGTCGTCGGCTGTGTCATCTTGAGGGCGGACATGAGCTCGCATACGCACATCTCCCTTGCGGAGAGTAGGCCGATTATCCTCTGCCGGCTCTCGTCGCCGAGTGCCTTGAAGAATCGCCCCCTCTGCTTCGCCTGCTTGGAGTCGGCGACCTCCTCGGCGAGAACCTTGAGCTGGTCGGCGTATTCGCCGATGTTGCAGCAGTCGCATCTGCCGGATGCTACGAGTCTCTGCAGTGATTCGCTTGGCTCGGGCATGGTGTGACACTTCGGATACAAATTTAAATATGTTTTGAGCCGAGGCGGGCTACACGTACAACTGATAATACAACGCCACGCCGAGTATGACCTCGGCGACCCAGAGGATGTAGAGCCTCATCATCTCACCCTTCAGGGCGTAGCAGGACTCTCCGGGCTTCCTGAACCGCCAGTTTGCGAGGATGCGGATGCTAAGGACTATCACCGCCATCCCGAGTAGGGCGTGCAGGACGGTGATCAGGTCGAAGGAAAAGCCGCCTGAACGGGTGAGGAGCGCGATCGCCACGGGGGTCATGACGACGAGGATCGAGACGATGTTCAAGGTGAATACGGCGAGCATGAGCCACCCATGTTGGACGAGCCGCTTCCTCTTGGCGAAGACGAGACCGAGGGATAACCCGACGAGGAGCAGTAGTTGGAAGTAGAGGTTCAGGGTGGAGGCGGACGCCATGTTTGAAGACGCCACGGCTTCGACTAAAAACGTTCCTAGCGGCTATTCGATGCCGAGGAGCTTCGCCGCGTTACCGCCTAGGATCTGCTCCTTCTCCCCGTCGGGTATCTTCAGCGGCTTCACACGGGCGACGGCGGCGGGGTCGGCTATCTGGGCGGGGTAGTCGCTCCCCAACAGGATGTGGCTGGAGCCGAGCCACTGCTGCACAAAGCCGATGACAGAAGAGTCGTAGCCGCAGGAGTCGACGTAGATGTTCTTCAGGTACTCGGAGGGGAGCCGGGTTATGTTTACGCCGGTCTCCGGGTATACCTCTGAGCCGAGGTCGATCCTGCCCTTGAGGAGCGGGTAGACGCCTCCGAGGTGGGACGCCCCCAGCTTGAGGCGTGGGTACCTCTCCATCACGCCCCCGAGGACGAGCCGGAGCACCGTGAGGCTCGTGTCGACGCCGAAGCCGATGAGAGGCACGAGGCGATAATCAGCCATCCTCGCAGTGTTCATCGGGGAGGTAGGGTGAATATACAACAGAGCGCCTAACTTATCGGCGCGGTCGAATATGGGCTGAAACTCCGGCGCGTCGAGTGGAACACCACTGACATTTGAGGGGATCATCGCCCCCTTCATGCCGAGGTCCTTATAGACGCGCGCAAGCTCGTCGGCGGCCGCCCCCGGGTCCTGCATCGGCAGCGTAGCCAGCGCCTTGAACCTCTGGTACCTCTTCTCGATGCCAGAGAAGGCATCGTTCGTCACCTTCGCCAGCTTCACGCCCCGTTGAGGTGGCTCACGTTCCACACCCGGCGTCGTCAGGCTTAGAACCTGAATGTCGACGCCAGTGCGATCCATCTCCTTGATCCTGTCCTCGAGCAGCACCAGAGGGGAGGTGAGGATGTTGTAGTCCCCCGTGTACTTGATTATGTAGCGCCCCGAGGAGTCCTGCTCAAGAGAGGCGTAACCTCCCCCCTTCCTCAGCTCGTCAAGGTAGGGGTAGGGGTAGAAGTGGGTGTGGAAGTCGATGATCATGGGGTGTGTATATAATTGGGGTGCGGGTTTAAAACAGTCATGAGAACAGGTGGCTCACGTAGGTCTTGAAGCCTCGGCTCCTGGCTATGCCCGCTAGGATGGCGCCGAGGAGGAGCATCTCGACGAACGCCTTGACGATTATCTGTGTGGCGATCAGCGTGGCGACGGCACTTGGGAGCCCGTAGAGGAGGGGATAGAGATAGACGAAGAGTATCGCCGTGAAGATGGCTTCGGGTATGTAGCTTATCGTCGTGACGGCGAGGGACTTGAGCCCAACAGCGCTCATTCGTTTGAATAGCACGCCAGCTACGATGCCAGTCATGGCCTTCCCGAGCGGCAACCCTATGCCCGTTACTATGTTTCCCTGCGAGAACCCGAATTGGAAGGCGGCCACGAATCCCCCGACGAGCCCCGTAAGACCGCCTACGACGGGTCCACCGAGGAGAGCCGCGATGAATGTTGCGAGGTGGGATGGGTCGAGAGCCAGAGAGAAGTTGATGGGGCCAAGGGGTATTGAGGGCACTATAGGTGAGAGCTGTATCGAGATGAGGGAGAGGACGTTGCCGAGCGCCGCCATGAGGGCTATGAAGCTAAGCCCCTTCGAGGAGTATGCCTTGATCATGACGTACACCCAACGTGGACGTACCACTATCAAGGTTGCTACTAAAAGAGTGGTTGGTTTACCCGCTCTTCGCCTCGGAGACGAGACAGTTCAACACCGAGACCGCCTTCGCCGCGTCCCGCTTCTTAACGAGGATATGATCCTTGAGATACGTCGAGAGGGCGTAGATGCTGACCCCCGCCTCAGCCAACGCGGGGGAG
>DUKA01000102.1 GCA_013329615.1 Candidatus Bathyarchaeota archaeon | reverse complement strand
CAGACGTCGTCGGTGTAGATGGCCTTCACCTGATAGGGTGGGTCGTAAGGGTCCGGCTTCCTAACGATGACCTTGATGCCCTCGTCGTGGTACGCCTTGACGAGGTTCTCGTGGTGCTCAACAAGCTCCTTGAGGTCGGGCTTGTATGTCATACGCCACGCGGCGAGGCTCACCTCATGAGGTGGCCACGGCGTCTTCTTGCCAACATTGAGGAACTCCTTGCCCGGGCGGTGAACGAGCACCGTGCGCAGCTTGCCTATGCAGGTGTTCGCCTTCCACTTGCTGCCCCACTGTTTGGGCATCTCGTCTTCGAACTCGGAGAGCACCTGAGGGTGGAGCCTCGTGTAGATGTCCTTGAGCTCCTCCTCGGCGTTCATCTTCTTCTTGGGTTCCGGCATATCAGTCGCTCATTAGTGCCTTGGATGGCTTAAAACACCTGCCTTGTTGGGGGGTTTCCTTACTAGCGCATCTTCGGTTGGGGTCGTCCACAACACTTAGGACGTTCCTCCCGAGGGGCGTCAACTCGGCCTCATCCGGCTCCGACAGCGTGCCGTAGCGGATGAGCCGCAACTCCCTCAATATTTTCGCGTTGAGCTTCAACGTGGAGAGCGGGACGCCACGGGTATCGCTTATCCTTTGAAGGATGCGCGAAACCCTCTCACATCTTCCGCCGATGTTGCTCAGAATCAGAACCTGGTTCTCGTTCAGCGCTCGGAGTAGAAGCCTCCTGAGGTCTCCCTCGTCGGCCTCTAGCAATCGAATTGGTGGGACATTGTTCACCACTCGACCACTAGCAAGTGGGCGACGCTTTTAAAATCTTGCGGTGACAATCCCGAGACAACGGGACTCAGTTGGGGTTCTTGGGGATCAATAACCAAGCGATAATGTAGGCCAGAATGCCCGCGCCGTAAGCTAGGGCTAGTACGAGCCAAATCACCCTGATGATGATTGGGTCGAGGTTGAAGTACTCGGCTATCCCGCCGCAGACGCCTGCGAGCCACTTGTTCTTCGACCTATACAGCTTCTTAGGGTTCTCCAATTGGATCACTGGGCTTCGTAGATAATTCGAGTTATTAAATGTAGGTACTTCATGCTTTTAACCGCCTGATTGTACTCTTCCCCCATGTCTCTAGGCATCCGAGGTAGATTCGTCGTCGGCTTCGACGGCGTCGAGCATAGGATCATACGCGATGGCGTGATCGTCGTCGAGGGCAACAGGATCAAGCACGTCGGCAAGGGCTACGATGATAAGGTCGACAGGTGGATCGACGCCCCCACGGGGCTCGTCATGCCCGGCCTCATCAACACGCACATACACGCCGCGACTGCGCCGAAGGACAAAGGCTTCATAGACGACACCGGCGCCCGCCACTTCTACATGAGCAGTCTCGGCGAGAATCTCACAGCCCTAGGCCAGGCCATGAGGGGACCCGACTACGAGGTCTTCTCCAAATTCAGCATAGCTGAATGCCTCAAGAGCGGAAACACGACGATCGTCGAGATCGGCATGATGCACAACCTCGGCGCCGAGAAGACTGTGGAGATCATCGACCAGCTCGGCATCAGGGCCACCGAGAGCCCCAATGTCGCCGACGGCGTCTGGGACAGGGGACAGGGTGCAGACCTCAGGACCAAGTGGATTGGCCTCGAAGCCGGGTTGAAGAAGCTCGACGAGGCCGAAAAATTTGTCAAGACGTACACGGGTGCATGCGGCGGACGCTTAATGCCCGCCATCTACGGCGACACCGTCGACAAATGCAGCGCCGAACTCCAGAAGGCGATACGCGCCAAGGCAAACGAACTCAAGGTGCCAGTCACCATCCACGCCGGCCAGTGGGTCGTCGAGTTCAACAACATGATAAGGATGTACCGCAGGACGCCCATCGAGTTCCTCAGCGACACCGGGTTGCTTGGGCCAGACCTCATCGTCGGTCATGGTTGGGCGATAGCGGGTCACCCTCTAGTCAGCTATCCCCCAGTCGATGGCGGCGACCTCGCTATACTCGCCAAGAGCGGCGCAACGGTGAGCCACGACCCCCTTGTTTTCGCCAAGCGCGGCAACAAGATGCACAGCCATACCGCCTACCTCAAGGCGGGGGTAAACGTCAGCATAGGCACCGACACCGTTCCACAGGACCTGCTCAACGAGATGAGAATAGCCAGCTACACCTCCAAGCTGGCTGACTGGGACTGCCACAGCGGTGCGAGCAGGGACATTTTCAACAGCGCAACACTCGGCGGAGCCAAGGGGCTCGGCAGGAAGGACCTCGGGCGCCTCGCACCTGGCGCGCTCGCCGACATAGCCATCGTCGACATGGAGACCTTCAACGGCGTCCCATATCGCGACCCCATAAAGAACCTCATAAACAGCAGCCAGCGCGCCGACGTCAAGTGGGTAATAGTTGACGGCGAGGTCGTCGTCGAAGAGGGCAAACTGACCACCATCAACGAGAGGAAGCTGCTCAAGGACGTCCAGAAGGCGGGTGAGGATATTTGGGCGCGGATACCCGAGCACCACTACCTCAAGCAGACGGCTGACGAGGTCAGCCCGCTGGCCTTCAGGCTCTGGGAAGAAAAGTAAGGAGTCCTTTAGATTTCTTTAACGCCTCGGCGCCGAGCTTGAACGCCTTCATGTTCAACTCTAGGAAGCGGGTGGGTATGGACTCCTTCATAGTTGCCATTATTTCATCCTGCCCGAATGGTAAGACGCCGGATGCGGCGAGGGCGCCGAGCATCACCATGTTCGTTGCAATGGGGTCACCTGCCTTCTCCGCCAGCTTCGTAGCGTCGAAGACCGCGACCTTGCTCGACACCTTCTTGAGCAGCTTAACCAGCTCCCCCTCCTCTGGGTACTTCCGCATGCCGCTGATTACCTCGACGGGGGGCAGCTTTTTGCTGTTGACTATTGCGAGCCCCCCCTGCTTGAGGTAGGTGACCCCCCTGCGGGTCGCCTCTGCTATCTCAAATCCAAGGAGGGCATCCGCCTCACCCGGCCTGATCTGTGGCGAGTAGGCTTCGCCGATCTGGATGTGTCCCATAACGGGCCCGCCCCTCTGCGCCATGCCGTAGGTCTCGCCTATGCGGACCTGCAGCCCCTGCTTTATCGCCGTCTCCGCGATGAGACGCGTGGCGAGGAGCGTACCTTGTCCGCCGACGCCGGCGATGACGACGCGTGTGGTCTTCATCACTCGTCCCTCCTGTGGATGCAGCCGACGTTGCACACCTGCGCGCAGACGCCACAGCCCATGCAGATTGTGGGGTCGATGCTCGCCTTCTTCTTGTCTTCGTCGAAGTTAAGGCCGGGGCAACCAAAGGTTGTGAGGCAGAGCTTGCAGCCGACGCACTTGGACTCGTCGACCTCGTATGGTACGGGGCGCTTGGGCCTCATCTGGCGTATCGCCTCGGTGGCGCAGATGCGCCTGCTGATGACCATGGCGACGCCCTCTGTCTTGAGCATCCTCTTGAAGGCCGCCTCGGTCGCCTTCGTGTCGTAGGCGTCGGTGACCTCGACGTGCTCAACGCCTACCGCCTTAGCGATGGCCTCGATGCTGACGCTCTTAGTCGCCTCGCCGGTCGCCATTTTACCGGACTGGGGGTTGGGCTGGAAGCCCGTCATGGCGGTGACGCCGTTGTCGGCGACGACGACCTTGATGTTGGTCTTCGTCTGGACGGCGTTCATGAGGGCGGGTATGGCGGCGTGGAAGAATGTGCCGTCGCCTATCCAGGCGATGGTGTCGATTCCTACCTGACTCATGCCCTGGCTGACGCCGAGGCTGGCGCCCATGCAGAAGTAGGTGTCCTCGTAGCTCATCGGCGGCGCCCACGCGAGGCCGTAGCAGCCTATGTCGCCGTTCATGACGACCTTGTGGATGTCGCCCTTGACCGCCTTCACGGCGCGTTTGAGGGCGTAGATGCTCGGCCTGTGGGGGCAGCCCGCGCAGACTGTGAGCATCCTGCCGAAGATCAGGTCCTTCGCCTCCTTCTCGACCTCGGCGCGTGGGTTGCCCTCGGGCTTCTGCCCGAGCATCTCGGCGATGACCCCGTCCACCATGTAGGGCATAAGTTCGCCCTCGGCTGGGAGCTTTCCACCGATGCGCCCGTAGAGTTCGACCTTTGGATTGGCATCCTTCGCCAGCGCCTTGACGTGGAGCTCGACGAATGGGTCGGGCTCCTCGGTGACGAGGATCTTGTTGACGCCCTTGAGGAGCTTTGTTATGGGTCCCTCGGGGAGAGGGTTAGATGTGCCGAGCTTGAGGACTGCTACCTTCTCCTTCGCGCCCAGCTTGACGAGGGCATCCATGACGTAGTTATACGTCTGACCGGTCGCTATGACGCCGACCTTCTCCTTCCCGGTCATCACTAGCTTGTTTAGGGGCGAGGAGTCAAACTCCGCCATCATGCGGGCGATCTTCTCATTCGCCTCCTTCTCCCTGCCGTAGAACATCTTATCGAAGCCAGCCACGACGTAGCTGAATTGCTCGAAGTCGAACTTCGCCTCGCGGTTGAGCTTCTTTAACTCACCGAGTTTGACGTTGCTTCTCATGTGGCTTACACGGGTCACCGTGCGGAGCATGACTGGCTGCTTGTGCCTCTCTGATAGCTCGAAGGCGTGTATCGTGAAGTCCTTGGCGTCCTGAGGATCGCTCGGTTCTAGGACGGGGATGCAGTTCTGTTTGGCGAGCCAGCGCTGGTCCTGCTCCTGTCCGCTGCTGTGTTGGCTTGGGTCGTCGGCGGAGACGAAGACGAGTCCGCCCTTGACGCCGCGTAGTGCTGCCATCTCCATGATGTCGAGGGCGACGTTGAGTCCGACGTGCTTCATCGGCACGAGGCCGCGCTGGTTGCACATCGATGCGCCGTATACTACCTCGAAGGCGACCTTCTCGTTTGTGGACCACTCGAAGTGGATGCCAGTCTCCTTCGCTATCTCGGCGAGGGTGTTTCCTATCTCCGACGCTGGCGTCCCGGGGTAGGACGCCGCGATCCTTATTCCCGCCTCGAGGGCGCCACGGACTATCGCCTCGTTACCCATGAGGAGCACCGTCTCCCCCGGTTTATCCATCGTGACTGGGTTGCTCATAGCATAGCCTAGTCACTAAACCATTTATTAATCCTCATCCCTCACCATCCAACATGGCTCTCAAGAGAAGGAGGCTCGGGAAGACCGGCCTCATGGTCACCGAAATGGGCTTCGGGGGCATACCCATACAGCGCGTCTCCGAGGCGGACGCCATCAAGGTCGTCGAGAAGTGCTACGAACTCGGCATAAACTACTACGACACCGCCCGAGGCTACACGACCAGCGAGGAGCGCATGGGCAAGGCGCTCGAGGGCGTACGCGACAAGGTCTACATAGCCACGAAGAGTCACGCCAAAACGGCGAAGGACCTGCGCGACAATCTAGCCACCAGCCTCAAGAACCTCCGCACCGACTACCTCGACCTATACCAGCTCCACAACGTCACCGAGGATAGCTGGAAGACGCTTCAGGCACCAGGCGGCGCGCTCGATGAGCTCCTGAAGATCAAGGAGGAGGGCATCGCACGACACATAGGCGTGACGAGCCACAGCCCCACGTTCCTGACTCGTATAGTCGCCGAGGGCAGCCCATTCGAGACGATCATGGTCGGTTACAACTACATAGCGCTCGAGCCCAGCAGGGACCTGCTCCCCACCTGCAAGAAGATGGACGTCGGCACTGTAATCATGAAGCCATTCGGCGGCGGCGCCTTCACCAACGCAGCGACGGCACTCAAGTTCGTCCTCGCCGACAAGAATGCCGACTGCACCATACCCGGGATGCAGCTCGTCTCAGAGGTCGAGGAGAACGTCGCCGTCTGCGGCGGGAGCCTCAAGCTCTTCGAGGCAGAGCTCGCCTCGATCGAGGCGGACCGCGCCGCGCTCGGCAAGGAGTTCTGCGCCGCCTGCGACTACTGCCAACCCTGCCCAGCGGGCATACCCATCAGCTTCGTGCTGCGCACCGAGATGAGCACACTGCGCCGCATGGGGTGGACGGAAGGCCTCATGAAGCAGACTAAGGAGGTCGCCCCGAAGGTCGCCGCCTGTCTCGACTGCGGAGCATGTGAGACCCGCTGCCCGTACCAGTTGCCTATAAGACAACTCCTCCCCGAGAAGATGGATGCCCTCCTCAAGCGGCTTGAGGAGCATAGCATTCCCTAGACAACAGTCTTTTCAATCCTCAAATCCCTGTAGTAATCGAACTTGTTATGTCTGCAAAGGAACAGCAGGAGAAGATGCTTGAGGAGCTGAAGGCGATTAGGGAGCTTCTGACCCCGAAGCCCACTCCAGCGCCGGCCGCGCCGGCTAAGAAGACGTTCATGCAGGAGTTCATGGATTTCTTCAACAAGTACGGCGTCATAGGGCTCGCTATCGCGGTCATTATTGGTGGGGCCGCGGGGAAGCTCGTCACGGCGCTCGTAAACGATCTGCTGATGCCCATCGTCGCGGTGGTCATACCCGGCGGCGACTGGAGGACAATCGTGACATACGTCGGACCCATAAAGTTCCTCTTCGGAGACTTCATCGGGGCGCTCGTCGACTTCATCCTCATCGCCCTCATAGTCTTCTTAATGATGAAGCGGCTCTCCAAGTCCGGCCTCAAGTAGGATCGGGGAAAGTGGTAAAACCACCTTCCACCCCTCTTTCACCGTATGAGCATCTCTAGGATTTATTCTGAAGCCGACAAGGCTGGTAAGGAAGTCGCCGAGCTCACATCTGGGCTCGTCAAGTTCAACAGCGCCCACCCCGAGGGGCGCACAGACGAGATAGTCCCCTACATCGCCGAGTACCTCAACAAATACGGCATCGTACACGAGGTCCACGCGACGGACCCTAAGAAGCCGAACATCGTGGCGAAGATACCCGGCAAGTCCGACCACAAGGTCATCTGGGTGGGACACATCGACGTCGTCCCCGAGGGCAAGTCGGAGGCCTGGAAGTACCCCGCCTACGACGGCGTTATCAAGGGCGGTGTCGTCCACGGCAGGGGCAGCAGCGACATGAAGGGCAGCTGCGCCGCCGCCATGGTCAGCGCGCGCATCCTCAGCAAGATGAGGGTGCCCAACCCCGTCGAGTTCTGGTTCACGAGCGACGAGGAGATTGGCGGCGGTGCCGGCGCGAAGTGGCTTGCGGAGTCGGGCCGATTCAAGGGCGAGGTCTGCATCATCGGCGACGGCAACGGCGGAGGAGCAGAGAACCCGAGCATCGACCTCGGCTGCAAGGGAGGAGCCCAGACGCGTCTCATCGCCAAGGGCAAGACCGCGCACGGAAGCACACCCTTCCTCGGCGACAACGCCATCACCAAGCTCATCAAGGTCATCCCAGAGGTCTACAAGATAGGCAACTACAAACTCGACCTGCCCGAGGACCTTAACAAGCCCATCAGGGACAGCGTCAAGTTCTACATGGGCGAGGCGAAAACGCCGGAGCTGCAGAAGGTGGTCAGGCGGATGTTCAACTACCCGAGCGTAACATGCAACATAATCAACGGCGGCGTAAAGATAAACGTCGTCCCCGACTACGCCGAGGCGGAGTTCGACATACGCCTCACACCCGGCGCCAGCGTATCCGACGTCCGTAAGGAGATCGACCGCCTCGTGAAGGCTGCGAACGTCCTCGGAGTCGAGGTTGCTTCCGGCAGGGAAACACACGCCAGCGGCAGAGGCAAGCTCGGCGACAAGGCGGGCTTCTACGAGAGCCCAGACACCGTCTTCGCCAAGCAGTTCGCCAAGGCGATAAAGAAGGCGACAGGCAAGAGACCGGGTATGAAAATACTCGCCGGCGGAACCGACGGCATAAGCACCAGCAAGATAGCGGGCATACCCAGCCTCGGCTACGGCACAAGCATAAGCGGCGTCGCCCACCAGCCCAACGAATACATCACCGTCGAGAACCTCGTCCTCGGCATCAAGGTCTACGCCGGCTTCCCCTACTTCTACAAACCATAACCATCCTTTTTCACAACCCCCAAACCCCTCAAGGTGGGTATACAAACAGGGCCTGAAAACAGCCCCAATAGCTAAAATAGACCAGAAAATCCGCTGGATTACAATTTATTATGTCCAAAAGTGGGACAATAAACCATCTTTATGAGATATTTCGGGGCTTCGCCACGATCTCCCTTATCTCAAACTCGAAGAACTTCCTCGGGTACGAGGGCTTGACTATAATGCACGTGTCGGTTCCATTGGATGTCCCGGCGATCGCCATGACCTCCCTGTCCATGGGTATGAGGCCCGCGTCCGCCGCCATGAGCGTGACCTCGACGCAGACCTTCATCCCCTGCCCAAAGCGGTAGAGAGTCTCGCGAACAACCTCCTCGATGCTCTTCCCGCCGCTCTTCTCCGTGAAGCTGCTCGCGACGCCGTTCCCCAGCGCGTGGGTTGCCACGAGCAGTTTAATCCCCGCCTTATCCAACCGCTTCTTCTCTTCTTCGGTGAAGCACCAGCCTTTCTCTCTGAATCCCTCGCTGATGCCAACGGCGATGAGGTTGAGCTTCGGGTCGGCGAACACCTCCTTCGCCCTGATGGCGGTCCCGCCGTGGTTCGTAGCAACAACAACGTCCCTTATTTTCAGCTCCTTCGCCCGCTTCTTCGCCGCGGCGAGGACAAGCTCGGTATTCTCCTCGCCCGTAGAGTCGCAGTATAGGATCGTCTTCTCCAAAACCCGTACACCTAATATAGTGGGTTTTTCTTCATGGATAAGATGAGGGGTGGCGCGGCCGGAGAGATTCGGACTCTCGACCATGGGCTCCGAAGGCCCACGCTCTATCCACTAAGCCACGGCCGCACTCCGCAGGGATGGGCGCCCCAACGCAATTAAGCGTTACCCAATCGGGCGAACCCATAATAAGCCAGCGCAGACCGAATACACCCGAAGGGTGCCCAGATGCCCGAGGAGAGACCCATAAAGACCGCCGAGATAAGCGTCTTCGCCCACGCCACAGAGGACGAGGAGAAGGTCAAACAGGCGGTCAAAAGACTCGCAAAATACGAGGTGGAGTTCGAGCAGCAGCGCCTCACGGGCCACTACGACGACCCAATAACCCTCCTCACATCGAAGCCAGCGAAGAAAAAAGAGGCGACCGACTTCCTCGCAAACATAGTCGACAAGTTCAGCAGCCTCGACAGGGAGACGCTCCTGCAGGAGTTGCCCAACCACATCGATCCTCAGGGCAGCCTATACATCAGGCTGGACAAGCAGAAGGCGTACCACGGGAGAGCCGTGCTCGCCGAGAACGACCCCATCAGGGTGAAGTTCAGGTTCCAACTCCCGCACAAGGCCGACCCCGTCGCCGTAATTCGCGAGTACATAATCAACCTTGGGGAGGACGACGCGGAGTGAGGCACTACGTCGACCTGCACCTGAGGCCGCAGACGCCTGAGCAGGCGCGGGAGATGACGCTCCTAGCTACTGAGCTAGGGTACGCACACGTCGCTTCGACGAAATTAGCAGACAACACGGCTTTCCGCATAGACATCGACGCGAAGCGTGGCAAAGAGCTACAGGACGCCCTCAGACGAAACAGGCGTCGATACGATGTCGTCGCCGTACGGTGCCTGAGCAAGGAGGTCGCCCGAATGGTCGCCAAAGATGACCGCGTCGACATAATCCTCTTTCCCGAAGACCCGGCGCAGAGGAAACAGAACTGGCTCGACCACCATGAGGCGGGGCTTATCGACGGAACGGGGCACGCATACGAGATAAACACCTCGGAGCTACTCGCCACGAGCCCGACGCGCCTATCCAAGGTAATATCCATCATAAAACGGGACCTCGCCGTAGCCTCAAGACACGACATACCCGTTGTGCTGTCGAGCGGCGCAACCACTCCACTCATGATGCGCGAACCACGGGCACTCACAGCCCTGGCGACTCTACTCGACATAGACGAGGACTACGCAGCTGACATGGCATCAACCATCCCCGAAGCCATCCTAGAGAGAAACCACGCCAGACTAGAGGAGGAACCATGATGCCAGTGAGAGGAATCCGACGCAGATACCTTCTCTTCAACGTCTCAACCGAGTCCACACCCCCGGAGAAGGCGATCTGGGAGACACTCCGAGACTCCATACTAACCCTCTACGGCTCGAAGGGACTCTCACTCATCGACCCCAACCTCATCGAGTACAACGTGGAGACGAGGAACGGCATCGTAAGGTGTACTCACGACACCGAGAGGTTCCTCAGGGCGTCCCTCGCGTCGATAGTGAACATATCCTGCACCCCAGCCGCCGTCAGGATCCAGCGGACCAGCGGCACCATCAAGGCGCTCCGAAAGAAGGCTGGCATAGAGAAGCCAAAAAAAGAAGCCAGATCCTAAAATAGGGAAGTATTTTTATTCCTCCTGATACTTGACAAGGTGGAATCGCCACAGGGACGTGGAGAGGAGACTGAAAAAATGATAATACCCGTGAGATGCTTCTCATGCGGGAAGGTCGTAGGCGACAAGTGGGAGCCGTTCAAGAAGCGCGTCGATGCAGGCGAGGAGCCCGGAAAGGTCCTCGACGACCTCGGCGTCACACGCTACTGTTGCCGCCGAATGATCCTCTCCCACGTCGAGATCATAGACGACGTGATCAAGTTCCACGAAGGACAGAAGGGTCTAGAGGTAAAGGGAGGAAACTAGTTGGAGCCGGAGAATGAGGCACAGCAGCCGATCAACGAGAACCTACTGCTACCGCAGGAGGTCCTACTATCAGCGGGTGTCCACATAGGCACCCGCGTAAAGACAAAGGACATGGAGCCATTCATCTACAAGGTCCGCCCAGACGGCCTCTACGTCCTCGACATGGAGCAGATGAACGAACGGATCAAGGTAGCCGCGAAGTTCCTCAGCCGAATGAACTTGAGCAAGGTAGTCGTCGCCTCGAGCAAGAGGTACGGCAGGAGCCCAGTCGAGGTGTTCTGCGAGACCGTCGGCTGCAAGCCACTCACGGGCAGGTTCACATCGGGCACCTTCACGAACCCCGCCTACGCGGGATTCTTTGAACCCACCGCCGTCATCGTGACAGACAGCCTCGCCGACGACCAGATCGTCATCGAGGCAAGCCAGAACGGCGTCCCGGTGATCGCGCTAGCCAGCACGGACAACAGCAAGAGCAACGTCGACCTAGTTATTCCTATGAACAACAAGGGTCGCCGCGCGCTCGCAATCGCCTTCTGGCTCATCGCACGCGAGATACTCAAGGAGCACAACGAGCTCCCAGCCAGCGGTGAGATGAGATACAGCATCGACGACTTCGAGACCAGTTAGGAGGTCCCAAGTTGTCGGTGAGGCGCCCCTACGTCGCGGGGAGCTTTTACCCCCGCGATCCACAGCGCCTCAGACGTGACATTGAAGACTCGTTCTTGCACAAGCTAGGCCCAGGCAGGTTACCCGTTCAAGGCGATAAGCCCCGGACCATCACCGCCATCGTCTGTCCCCACGCCGGCTACATGTACAGCGGACCCGGCGCCGCACACAGCTACCTCGCGCTCTCCGAGGAGAAGGCACCCGACACTGCGATCATCCTATGCCCCAACCACACCGGGCTGGGCAGCGCCGTCTCACTCATGGAGGAGGGCGTATGGGAGACGCCCCTCGGGCGAGTCAATATCGACTCCGACATCTCGAAGGCGATCAAGGCATCGGATATGATCGACATGGACGAGTCCGCCCACAAGTACGAGCACTCAATCGAGGTCCAACTTCCCTTCCTCCAGTACCTCTACGGCTCAGCCATCAGCATCGTCCCCATCTGCATGGGATTCCAGGACCTTGAGACCAGCAGAAACGTAGGCGAGGCGATCGCCGAGGCGGCGAAGGAGAGGAACGTCGTCGTCATCGCCTCCACAGACATGACCCACCAGGAGCCGCAGGAATCTGCCTCCCACAAGGATCATCTCGTTCTCGCCGCCATCGCGAATCTCGACGAGGTCGGAGTGCAGGAGGTCGTCAGGATGAACCACATGACGATGTGTGGCTATGGCCCTGTCTCAGCCGCGATAGTCGCCTCGAAGAAACTCGGCGCGAACAGGGGAGAAATCTTATCATACCACACGAGCGGGGATATAACGGGTGACTGGGGGGCGGTCGTCGGATACGCCTCAGTGAAGCTCACCCGAACGGTGCAATAGATGAGCGCAGAGGCGACCGCCCCAGGAAAGATAATACTCTTCGGCGAACACAGCGTGGTCTACAAAGGCCCAGCCATACTGCTCGCCGTAGACCGCAGAGCAACAGTCACCGCCTCAAAGCGCGACGACAAGAAGATATACATAGACTCAGAGGACCTCGGCTTCTCCGGATTCTTTGAGGAGGGCAATTACACCGCCGCGACCGGGAAGGCGTGGCGCGGTAGGAACATGGCGGCGCTCGACGTCGCCGCGCGCAAGGTAATGTCCCACCTCGGCGTCCACTCCGGACTCAACCTCAAGGTCCGCAGCATGATACCCATCGCGGTCGGCCTCGGCTCATCCGCGGCAGTATGCGTCGCCACGACCGCCGCCGTCGGCGAACTCTTCGACGGAAACCTCACAAAGGAGAAGATAGCCGAGCTCAGCTTCGAGGGCGAGAAGGTCATACACGGCAACCCGAGCGGTGCAGACAACAGCGTCGCGACATACGGCGGCATCATGCGCTTCGAGCGAGGAGTCGGACTCAAACGGCTCCAACTCGACGAGCCCCTCCCATTCATCATCGGGAACACTCGCAAAAAGCGCTCAACCCGCAACATGGTCGAGGGCGTCAAGGCGCTTAAGGACAGGAACCCCGAGGTCGTCGACCCCATAATCTACACGATGGCGAGCCTCTCACAGGTCGGGCTCGAAGCCCTGCTCCGCAGGGACATCACGAAACTCGGCGACCTCATGAACCTCAACCAGGGACACCTCTCCGCCATAGGC
>DUKA01000178.1 GCA_013329615.1 Candidatus Bathyarchaeota archaeon | reverse complement strand
GCCGGAGAGGCCGTCGGCGGCGTAGAGGCTCCAGTCCATCTTGCTCTTCGGGAGGGAACCCGTCTGTGGGTTGTGCGCCCTGATGGAGTAGAGGACGTCCTCGGAGAAGAGATTCTTGACTATCTCTGCTGACCTCGCGCCGTGCTTCGTCCAGTCCTGCCCGACCTCCTCGTAGTCGACGTCGTGGAGGATGCCTGCGGCCTCCCACATCTCCGGGTCGCCGCCAAACTTGACGGCGAGACCCCTCATTATCGCGCCCACGGCGATCATGTGCTTCACGAGGTTCTCGTTCTTCACGTGCTGCCTCACGACCGCTAAGGATTCTTCGCGGGTAATCATTACCATAAGCGCGGTTTCCGGCGCGTTTAAGCCTTAGCAGCCTCGGTGCCTTTAAATCTAGAACGAGTCACATGGTGTCATCATCACGGCGGGTGCTTTGTTGGAGAAACCAAACCTCAAGCAGTTCACGTCAATAATGACGTTTGGCCTGTTCACGATGGTTCTGACGCATACGCTGACACACACATTCCAGAACATACACACTACACTCTTCCCGGTGCTGAAGCAGGAGTTCAACCTGGGGTACTACGAGCTGGGATTAATCGCCGCGATTCCGCCGCTATGTCAAGCAATATTATCGATCCCCGCTGGTATGCTGAGTGACAAACTCGGCACAAAGAAGATGATACTCTTTAGCCAGCTCCTAAGCTGCGCCGGCAGCCTCATCGCCGGGTTCACAATGAACCCGTGGATGCTCATAGCCGCCGTCAGTCTCCTCTACCTCAACACCACGTTCTACCACCCACCGAGCTACAGCTACGTGACGAAGACCTCCAAGCCGCAAGACCGGTCGAAGGCGCTTGGTATATTGGGGGCTGGGGGCACACTCGGCATGGCCATTGGTCCTCTTAGCATCAGTTTCCTAATGGGATACCTTGCATTCCAGTGGAGGCAGGTCTATCTCTTCTGGTTCTTCCCCATTCTCATCGGCACGTTCATGATACTGAAGCTGAGGTCGGAGCCATCCCAACCAACGAGTACCAAGGCGAAAGAGGGCATCCCCTCCAGCGAGGCGAAGACCGTTGTGACTCGCAGCATGCTCTTCTTCATCATGTTCAACGCGGTGAAGACGCTGGGGACCGTCATGGTCTCGGGTTTCCTCATGTTGTACCTCGTCCAATCTAAAGGATGGAGCGTCGGTGACGCCGCGCTTTTAATAAGCGGTGCCAGCATGATGGGCGTCATAGCGGCACCACTCGGCGGCTTCTTCGCCGACAAAGTAGGTGAGAAGAAGTGGACCGTGTTGACTACAACCGCAGGCGCCATCAGCTTCGGTGTCGCGTTCCTCGTACCCTGGGGATTCGCTTTCACAGCCTTCTACCTTGGCTACGGCTTCTTCAACCTCCTAAGCATGGCATCGAACTCGAGCCTCACCGCTAAGCTCTCGCCGTCGAGGCAGAGGGGTCTCGGATTCGCCCTCTATTTCCTCCCCGGAAGCATCATGGGCGTCCTCGCCCCGATGGTCTCCGCCTTCATCGCCAGCAACTACGGACTGCCCCCCGTCTTCTTCACGGCGACCGCCGTGTTACTCCTATGTGTACCTGTTCTCCAGTTCGGCGTTAAGGTCGACTAGAAGAGACCCCATTTTTAACAGCCAGTTAAAACGGGGCACTATCAACGTTCTGTTATTCATCGTTGCCGGCAAACCCTTTTTAAGGCGGATTAGGTTAGATTGGGCGATCGAGAGAAGGAGAGTCGAGGAGAACCAGCGCCTTGTTCATGCCCCGTGCCTACGACCGCGCCATTACGATCTTCTCACCAGAGGGAAGACTCTACCAGGTCGAATACGCCCTGGAGCTGGTGAAGAGAGGCGCGCCCATCGTCGGCGTCTCGTCACCACAGGGGGTAGCCATTGCGGCTAACGAGTCCCCTGAGAGCGTGCTGGAGGACGGAGACTACTTCCGCAAGATATTCCAGCTCGACGAGCACGTCAGCATGGCCATAGCGGGGCTAAGCAGCGACGCCCGGGTTCTAATAAACCAAGCCCGGGTATTCTCCCAGAGCAACAGGCTCCTGTACGACGAGCCCGTTGACGTGGAGATTCTCGCTAGGCGTTTAGGAGACATCGCTCAGATATACACGCAGCACGCCGGCGTCCGGCCATTCGGCGTCAGCACCATCATAGCGGGTGTCGACTCCGAGGGCAGCAGGGTGATGACGACGGACCCGAGCGGCAGTTACCGGGGCTACAAGGCCACCGCCGTGGGGCGGAAGAGCGACGAGGCCAACAAGCTCCTGGAGGAGAAGTACAAGGACGACATAACGTTGGAAGGCGCCATCAGTCTCGCTGTAGAGGCGGTGAAGATGGCGTCGGACGGAAACATCACCCCAGAGAACGTCAAGGTCGCCGTTGTACCCGTAGACACGAAGGTTTTCCGCAGACTCCCCGACTCCGAAGTGCAGAAGCACATGAGGTAGAAGGGCCAAAGAGATGGGGAGCAACTACACCCTGGTGCGTTACCAGCACGGCGGAGAGAAGTACGAGATTCTCGTGGACCCCGATAAGGGGCTCTCCTACAAGAAAGGCGAACCGATAGACATCGCCAACGTCATCCTCATCGATACAATATTCACCGACTCGAACAAGGGAGAGAAGGCGTCGGAGTCAAAGCTCAAGGACGAGTTCAAGACGAGTGACCCGCTCGAAGTCGCGAAGATAATGTTCGAGAAGGGCACGTTCCTCCTCACCGCCGCGCAACGCAAGGAGATGACCGAGACAAAACTCAAGCAGATCATAGCGATCATCTCCCGCACCTACGTGGACCCCGCTACGAAGCTGCCACACCCCATCACGAGGATTGAGAACGCGATGGAGGAGGTCAGGTTCAACGTCGACCCGTTCAAGTCGGCGGAGGAGCAGGTGAAGGACCTCGTCCAACTCCTGAGGCCCATTATGCCCATGAGCAGCGAGAACATCCAACTCGCCTTCAAGATTCCACCGGAACACGCCGCCCGATGCTACGGCATCGTGAAGAACTACGGCGAGATAAAGCGTGACGAGTGGCAGAAGGACGGAAGCTGGGTGGCGGTACTAGAGATGCCCGCCGCGATGCAGCTGGAGCTTCTAGACAAGCTCGGCAAGGCCACGCAGGGCAACCTCCAGTCGAAAATACTAAAGTGAAGCTGAAAAGGTATGAGTGCGAACTTCCAGGACAGGGATCTGGTCCTCCCGGGGGATGTGCTGTTTGAGGGGAGGATCAGGACGGGTGAGAACACCTACCGCAACCAGGAGCAGGTGTACGCCACGCATCTAGGGCTCGTGAACTACCGCCCCGACAACGTCTCCGTGACCGCCCTATCGACCGGCTACATGCCGCTCGTGGGCGATCAGGTGATCGGCGTGGTCGTCGACATGGACCTCGGCGAGTGGAGGATAGACATAGGTGGGCAAGAACTTGCCGTCATGGGCATACCCGACGCCGTAGACCGCCCCTTCAGAACCGACTACAACATGACGCGGATCCTCGACATAGGCGACACACTAGTCGCCAAGATCGTGGACCTCGACAGGAGGAGGACGCCGGTGCTGAGCATACTGGGCCCGGGCCTCGGGAAGGTCTACGAGGGCTTCATGGTCCGCATAACCCCCTCTAAGATACCCCGCCTCATCGGCAAGAAGGGGAGCATGATTAACATGGTCATCAAGGAGACAGGGTGCCGCGTCGCCATAGGGCAGAACGGCCGCATCCTAGTCTCCGGACCCAACCGCGAACGCGAAGAGCTGGTGGTCAAGGTGATAGACAAGATAGAGCGGGAGGCACACACCTCCGGGCTCACTAACAGGACACAGGAATTTTTGAGACAGCTTAAGGAGAGAAAACAATGAGCAAGAAACCAACCACGAAGAAGACGGCGGCCCGGAAGCCTACGGCGAGGACCAAGAAGCCGAAGGTCGACAGCTGGAAGCGTGCCGACGGGCGGGCTTTCGACGAGCTCCGCACACTGAAGATTGAGAGCGGTGTCCTCCCCAACGCGGACGGCTCCGCATACATAGAGATGGGCAGGAACAAGATACTCGCGGGCGTCTTCGGACCACGCGAGATGCACCCAAAGCACAACGCCAAGCCCAACGAGGCCGTGCTCCGCTGCAGGTATCACATGGCACCCTTCAGCGTCGACCCACGCAGATCCCCCGCCCCCTCCCGTAGGGATCAGGAGATCAGCATGGTCATGAGGTCCGCCCTAGAGCCGGCGGTATTCCTCGAACGCTACCCAAGGGCGAGCATCGACGTCTACATCGAAGTACTCGAAGCAGACGGGGGCACCCGGTGCGCGAGCATCAACGCCGCCGCCGTCGCCCTCGTAGACGCAGGCATACCCATGAAGGATCTCGTCGCCGCATGCGCAGTCGGCAAGATTGAGGACAAGCTCATCGTCGACCTCGGAGACTACGAGGACAAGAAGGGTCAGAGCGACATGCCAGTCGCATATATGCCGAAACTCGGCAAGGTCACGCTCCTGCAGATGGACGGCGACCTCTCCACCGAGGAGGCGGGGAAGGCGCTCGAACTCGCCATCGAGGGGTGTAAGAAGGTCTACGAGGTTCAGCGTGAGGCACTGAAGAAGAAGTACGGCATCGACCAACCACAGGACAAGCCTCAGGAGCTACCCCCCGCCGAGCCGGAGTCCGAGGAGGAGCCCCAGAGGGAGGAATCCTAGATGAGCAAGAGCAACATAGTCAGCCACCTGAAGCAGAAGAAGATCACCGAGGTGCTCTCAACCGGCAAGCGCATGGACGGGCGCGCCTTCGAGGACTTCCGCGAGCTAACAATAAAGCGCAACATCCTCTTCAAGAGCGAGGGCAGCGCCGAGGTCTGGCTCGGTAAGACACACGTCATGGTCGGCGTGAAAGTCGGCACAGGCACACCATTCGAGGACACGCCCGACGAGGGCGTACTCATGACAAACGCCGAGTTCACACCCATCGCTAACGCCGCATGGGAACCCGGACCACCGAACGAAAACAGCATCGAGCTGGCACGCGTCGTCGACAGGGGCCTGCGTAGCGCCGAGATACTCGACACACACGAACTCTGCATCACCGTTGGCAAGCTCGTCCAGATAGTCTTCGTCGACCTCTACGTCCTCAACTACGACGGCAACCTCATCGACGCCTGCGGCGCAGGCGCCATCGCCGCATTGATGGGGGCAAAGAGACCCACGTTCAGCGAGGGGAAGCCGACGGGTGAGAAGGTCCCGCTCACGGTGAGGAAGAAGCCCATCCCCGTCAGCGTCATAAAGATCGGGGACAACTTCATCCTCGACCCAACCGCCGACGAGGAGGACGTCATGGACGCACGCCTAACCGTCACATTCGACGAGGAAAACCACGTCTGCACCATGCAGAAGAGCGGCTCCGAGGGCCTGACGGTCGACGAGATTAAGAAATGCATAAATATGGCGCAGGGTAAAGCGCCCCAGAACAGGGTCAAGGCCATAGGCGACTAACTATGACAAAGAAGAAGAAGACATTCGGTCTACGACTCAGGACACGCGGAGGAGCAGCCATCCAGAAGCGCTGGACACGCATAATGCTACAGATGAACCAGCCCCACAAGTGCCCAAGCTGCGCGAGCCCAAAGGTATCGCGTAGCGCCGTCGGCATATGGAGCTGCAGCAAGTGCGGCTACAAGTTCGCGGGTGGAGCATACGTGCCCTCGACCAAGCTGGGCCAGGCATCCACGAGGGTCCAGGAAATCTAGACCCATCCCCCTCCACGAGGAGACTAATTTTGGAACCTCGACGAAGCCAAGCCGAGGCGAAAATACACATAGACACACCCAGCGACGTCGTCCACATAATAATCAGTTCGCTGCAGCCCGAGTTGGAGTCCGGAATATCCGACAGATCAAAGATTGTGATAGAGGCGTCTGAAACCGGTATAACTGTCGATGTCGTGGCCGATGACATGGTGGCGCTGCGTGCCGCCGTGAACAGTTACCTCTACTGGATTCAAGGCATAATGGATATCGGGTCTAGAGTCCGCGGATAACATACAACATAACATCTATCCGACTGAAAAAAAAGAAAAAGGATCGTTTCTGGCTCACACATTAAACAACTGTGGCGCCCGTTTCCAGAGCAGGTAGATTATGATTCCGCTGATCACGATCTCCCCGAGAATGTAGCTGCCGTTATACATCGCGCTGTAGATGTATGGGCCCATCTCCGGCGGCGCGTACTCCGCGAAGAATACCGCGCCGCTTATGAAGTGTGAGAGGAATCGGCCGGTCAACGCGACCACGACGCCGATAAGGGGCTGCTTCTTGAATAGGCCCGCGAGTCCCAGACACGCGAAGGCTAGTGGGTAGTCGAGGATGATCTGGAGTGGGTAGTAGATGTACCCCTCAAGAGCCATCTGAACCAGGCCGAATACTATTCCAGCCATGATCCCGACTTTTGGCCCACGCCTGTAGGCGAGCAGCATGATCGGTACCATGCTCCCCAGGGTGATGGAGCCACCCCATGGGAGTTGGTAGATCTTTATGTAGTTCAGGACAACGGATAGTGCCACGGTAATGGATATCTCGGCCAGTTCCCTGGTATTCGTCTTTACACCGTTACCGCTCATGACACATCCCTTCGCCGGTATTACCCGGA
>DUKA01000132.1 GCA_013329615.1 Candidatus Bathyarchaeota archaeon | reverse complement strand
TCGCCATACCCGCGAAGCTCATCCCCCCAGTAGTCGAGGAGTGCGGTGAGAAGGGCGTAAAGTCCATGATCATCATCAGCGCCGGCTTCAAGGAGACCGGCAAGGAGGGCGCCGAGCTCGAGTTGCAGGTCGCCGCAATCGCCAAGAAGCACGGCATAAGGATACAGGGCCCCAACTGCCTCGGCGCGATAAACACGTTGGCACCACTCGACCTCAGCTTCGCCGCGGCGCTCCCGCAGAAGGGGAGCATCGGATTCATCAGCCAGAGCGGCGCACTCGGCACCGCCATACTCGACTGGGTCGTGAAGAAGGAGATAGGCTTCCACAGCTTCATCAGCCTCGGCAACAAGGCCGACCTCGACGAGGTCGACTTCATCGAAGCGATGGCGGACGACCCCGACGTCAAGGTCATCCTCCTCTACCTAGAATCCATCGAGAGGGGAGCTAAATTCATCGAGGTCGCTGGCAGGGTCACGAAGAAGAAGCCGGTCATCGTCGTCAAGGGTGGGACAAGCTCCGCTGGCGCAAAGGCGGCGGGCAGCCACACCGGCGCGCTCGTCGGCAGCTTCCTCGCCTACCAGAAGGCATTCGACAAGGCGGGCGTCATCCTCGCCGACACGATGGAGGACCTCTTCAACTACGCCATCGCTTTCGTCGATCAGCCCCTCCCCAAGGATGAGGGAATCGCTATCGTCACAAACGCGGGTGGACCCGGCATTCTCGCGACCGACCTCGTCGAGAAACTCGGACTCAAGATGGCCGAGATAAAGGGCGAGACGAAGGAGAAGCTCAAGAAGGGGCTGCCGGCCGCTGCGGCGACGGGGAACCCCATCGATGTGCTCGGCGACGCCGGCGCGGATCGCTACGCCTTCGCTATCGAGGAGGCGCTCTGGGATCAGGGCGTGAACCTCGTCGTCGTGCTGCTCACCCCTCAGGCGATGACGGACAGCACTGCAACCGCCGACGCCATGGTGAGGCTCAACGAGAAGCACCCAGAGAAGACGATGCTCGCCGTGTTCATGGGCGGGGGTCAGGTAGAGGTCGCTTTCAAGCACCTGAAGGAGAATGGTATTCCCTGCTTTGACTTCCCCGAGAAAGCGATAAAGACGGCGGACGCCATCTACCGCTACGCTCGGCATCTGAAGATGCCCGTGGAGAAGCCGGCGAGTTTCGCCGTCGACAAGAAGAAGGTGGACGCCATCTTCAAGGCGGTCAGGGCTGACAACAGGAAGGTCCTGCTGCCCCCCGAGGCCGCGGACGTCGCCCGGGCATTCGGCATCCCCGCGCCACCCTGCATGCTCGCCGAAAAGGCAGAGGACGCAGTCAAACACGCTGAGGCGATGGGTTACCCGGTCGTTATGAAGATAGTTTCACCGGACATACTTCACAAGACCGACATCGGCGGAGTCGTCCTCAACATCACCACCGCCGAGCAGGTCAAGAAGGCGTTCGCCGACATCATGGCGAAGAGTAGGAAGGCGCACCCCGAGGCGAAGATATACGGCGTCTCCGTCGACAAGATGGTGCCAAAGGGTAGGGAGATGATCATCGGCATGAGCCGCGACGCGCAGTTCGGCCCAATGGTCATGTTCGGCCTAGGCGGCATCTACGTCAACTTCCTCAAGGACGTCGCCTTCAGGATAGCCCCCCTCAGCCCCCGTGACGCCGAGGGCATGGTGAAGGAGACGAAGTCTTACACGCTCCTCAAGGGCATACGCGGTGAGCCCCCGGCGGACATAAAGGCGCTCGAGGAGACTATCCTACGCATCAGCCACCTCGTTACCACCTACCCCGAGATAGCCGAGATGGACATCAACCCCATACTCGTCTACAAGGAAGGCGAGGGCTGCCAGGCGCTCGACGTGAAGATAGCCCTCAAGTCCTAATCACACGAAGGACGTCTTCCAGCTCTCTCTCAACACCAAACTTTCTCTTGAAGTAGGTCAACACGTTCTTCACGTCTCGTCCCAAGATTTCTAAGGCGTTCGGATGGTTCGGGGGAATGTACTGTGGCCAATCGATTATGAATAGGCCACCTTCTGAGGAGACGAGTATGTTGAACTCGCTGAGGTCGGCGTGTATGACCCCGGCCTTGTACGCCTTGTGCACGTTCTCGATGATGCTGTTGAGTAGGCTCTCTGGGTCGTCAAGTTGGTTGACCTCAGATAGTTGGCGCCCCTCGATCCTCTGCATGACTATCGTGTGCCTGTTGTGATAGATGGGCTTGGGCACGGAGACGCCGGCGTTGAACGTGAGGGACAGTGCGTAGTGCTCCTTCTCGGCGGCGAGTCGAGACTGGTACAGCCAGGAGACGCCGTGCCGGCTGGATAAGTACTCTCTTTTACGGCGCGTGTCCCTGAAGCTGACGCGTCCGAGCCTGTGGAACTTCACCGCCACGCCCTCACCCGAGGGGGTGAGCGCCTCGAGGACATCCGCTTCCTTACCCATGCCGAGGGGCATCCCGAGGGCATCGATGATCTCACCCTTCACTAGGGCGTTTAAAGCGAGGAGATCGTAGCTGTTGTAGTTTAGTATGAAGCCGTTGTAGCCCTCCGACTGCATCCAGAGTAGGGCCTTCTTATCCAGTTCCTTGAGCCAAAACGTGACCTCGGCGTCGCCGAGGCCTGTGTACTTTGTGATGGTCTCAAGTGGCACGAATTCGTATCTTGCCATCCCGAGTTCTATGCCCTGCAGTATCCTCAGTTCGCGAGGGTCGAGTTGAGTAATAAGCGAGGCGGCTCTCTCGGCTGAAGACACGAATTGTATCTGTCCGCCGGGTAGTTATGTGTGTGCCTCGTTGGCTATATCTTGAGGCGGGACTTGACGCCGAGGGCGATCGGTATGCCGATGATTGAGCCAACCGCCTGGGGTATGTTGATGATTATCTCGGCGTTCGCCGCTGGGACACCCAACCCCATGATGAAGGCCTCTGCGAACCAATAGCCGCCGACGATCGTTACACCGCCGACCACCCAAGCGATACCCAGTTTGACCAATGAGGGTTTTTCCTGCGTGCCAACGATTGTGCCTATCAGGAAACCCTCCAAGCCCTTTATGATCAGGGTGAATGGGGCGAAGGCGCTGTACCCTAGGAGCAGGTCGGCGAGAGCCGAGCCCACTCCTCCGGCGACGGCCCCAACGATGGGGCCGAAGACTATCGCGGTTGTCATCACGATGGCGTCTCCAAGGTTGAAGAAACCACCCGTCGGGGCGAAGGGGAGGGCAAACATCGTCACAACAGTCGTGAGTGCGCCCATTATCGCCATTGCGGCGAGTTTACGAGAGTCCATCTTGTTGCTGTTGTTCACAATCATCGACCTCTGAGTATTATAGTTGCAACTACTAATAGTTCCAACTATAATAATTTTCCTAGAGGAGAACCTGCAGAGCATCCATGGCTGCCAAGACGCGCATGCCCCTGTCCGTGATCTCGTAGTACCTTCTCTTTCCCTTCACGTTGGATGAGACGAGTCCGCGCTCCTCAAGGTCGGCTATGTGCTGGTAGACGGCGCCGATCGTCATGCCCTTGCCGATAGCCTTCCATATCTCGTAGCCGTAGGTCGAACCCCCCGCGATGTGACGCATTATCTTCTCCTTCGTCGTCAGCATCGAGCCCAAGCCAAGGGATCTTTTGCGCTTCGTTAGGCTCTGGAGGATGTCGTCGGTCTTGAGGCCGCTGCTCGTTATGAGGCAGGTTATGCGGTCGCCGCGGTCTATCTTGCCCGATTCGACGAGGTGTCTCAGGCAGGCGACGGTTGCCGCGCTGGCGGGCTCGGCGAAGATGCCCTCAAGTTTGGCGATCTCCCTTCCCGCGGAGAGCATGTCCTCGTCGCTGATCGAGGTCGCGAAGCCTCCGGATTCCTTCAACGAACGTAATGCGAGTTCACCGAAGACGGGCTTGGAAACCCTGATAGCGGCCGCCTCGGTCTCACCCTTAGCGAGTTGTACTGGCTCGTCCTTACCGGTGTTGAAGGCGGAGACTATGGGTGAGCAGCCCTCCGCCTGTACACCTATCAGGTGAGGCAACGCCTTGATTTTACCAATCGAGCGCAGCTCCTTGAAACCCTTCCAGAGGGAACTGATCGTGACGCCGCTCCCCATGGCGACGACCACCCACATCGGGTTGCCCTTCTGCTCCGCTATCTCATAGGTGATCGTCTTAAGCCCCTCGACTGACAGCGGGTTGAGCTCAGTCGTGGCTTGGTACCAGCCCATCTCCTTTTCGAGTGTCTTCGCCCTGCCCATGGCCTCCTCGATGGTCTCGCCCGACTCCACGATCTCGGCGTTGTAGACCATCATCTGGGCGAGTTTGGCGATGTCCATTGCTTTGGGGACGATGAGGTGGCAGGAGATGTCCACCTTGGCGGAGTATGCAGCGACCGATGCGCCGTGGTTGCCGTTGGTAGCACAGACAAGGGAGCCGAAACCCTTCCCCGAGGCGTCGGAGACGATCAGGGACGCCGAGCGGTCCTTAAAGCTGTTCGTCGGGTTGCGCGTCTCGTCTTTCAGGTAGAGGTTTCTGAGTCCGAGTGAGTCTGCGAGCCTGTGTGCCTCCTGCAGCGGCGTCCCCCCCTCCCCAAGGCTCACCTGCTTCTTCACCGGGGGGAGCACGGGCTTATACCTCCAGAACCTCAACTCGCCGCTGAACTCTACGGATTTGAGGTACTCTTCGTCCCAGATGTATTCAAGTATCCCCCCGCATCGTTCGCAGGTCGTCCTGCCCGAGTCGGCGGGGAAAGCGTAGCCGCACTCCGTGCAGACGAGGTTCACCCGGGGCTTCATCATACCTGTCTCCACGCAACCATGCTTTAAACATTGGACCCAACTCTTTTATGACGCCCACGTTCAGGTGTGGTAAATGACCCCTGACACCCCCCGATTATCCGAGCTCCGCCCCGGCATGGAGCACCTGACATTCAGGGTAAAGGTCACGAAGAAGGTGGGGGTGAGGAAGGTGAAGACCTACTCGGGGGTCGAGCACTCCATCCTCGAGGGGGAGATCAGCGACAACACCTCCTCAATATCCTTCGCGGTATGGAACGAGAAGATCGACTCATTCAACAACATCGAGGCGGGGGACAGTGTCGAGATCACCGACTGCTTCGTCACTTCATTCAAGGGGATATTACAGGTGAACGTGGGTCGAGACAGCGAAGCAAAGAAGATCGAGGCGTAGTCCTTGAACGAGAAGACTTTGGCTGCCCTGCGACAGGAGGTTCGCAGCCTTATGCCCCCACATGGTACGCACGGCTTCGAGCACGTCGAAAGAGTCTACGTCACGTGTCAACACATCGGCATCGTCGAGAAGGCCGACCTCGACATACTTCTCCCCGCTGCTTTGTTGCACGACATCGCGAGGGAAGAGGAGAACCACGCCCAAACCGGTGCTGAAAAGGCAAAACCCATACTCTATCGCTACGGGCAACCCGAGGAAACCATTGAGAAAATAACTGCCGCTATCGCAACCCACAGCTTCTCCGGCAAGAAACCCCCGAAGACTCTGGAGGCAAAGATACTCTCCGACGCCGACAAACTGGACGCACTAGGCGCAATCGGCATCTACCGGACTGCAGTATACAGCGGCGAGTACACCCGCCCAATAGAAGACTTCGTCGCCCACTTCCACGAGAAACTCCTCAAACTGGAAGGGCTGTTGTTCACCGACGAGGCGAAGCGGATGGCTGGTGAGCGGACTCGCTACATGGTCGATTTTCTCACCCAGCTCGAAAAGGAGCTAAAGTAGAAGGGCTAGCTCCCCCAGCGTCTATACAGGGCGTGCTCAACGCCCAACTGGTCGAGTATCTTCCCAACCATGAAGTCGACTAGGTCGCCCACGGTCTTAGGTCCGTGGTAGAAGCCCGGCATGGCGGGCACGACGGTGACGCCCATCCGGCTCAGCTTAGCCATATTCCTTAGGTGGATCATGTGGAGCGGCGTCTCGCGTGGCACGATTATGAGGCGTCTGCCCTCCTTGAGCTGTACATCCGCCGCCCTGCTGATGAGGTCGTCGCAGTAGCCTGAGGCTAGTGCGCCGATGGTCTTCATGGACGTGGGCACGATCACCATGCCGTCCACCTTGAATGAACCGCTGGCGATCGGG